>JAICUV010000345.1 GCA_025935655.1 Chloroflexota bacterium
CACGACCGCTACCGCAACACGCCCGGGAACCGGCTGCTCACCGGCCTCCGGGGGAAGGACGTCCTCGTCGTGTTCGTGGAGAGCTACGGGAAGGTCGCGGTGCAGGGGTCGTCCTTCTCGCCGGCGGTCGACGCCACCCTCGCCTCCGGCACCCGCCAGCTGCAGACGGCGGGCTTCTCGTCCGCCAGCGGATGGCTCACCTCGGCCACGTTCGGCGGCACAAGCTGGCTCGCGCACTCGACCCTGCAGGCGGGGGCGTGGGTCGACAACGTGGGCCGCTACGACCAGCTGATGAACAGCCACCGCTTCACGCTCAGCCAGGCGTTCAAGCGGGCCGGCTGGCGCGTCGTCGACGACATCCCGTCCGACAACCGCCCGTGGAAGGATGGGACGACGTTCTACGGTTACGACAAGGTCTACAACCGGCTGAACGTCGGCTACCACGGCCCGTCCTACGCGTACGCCTCGATGCCCGACCAGTACACGTACCTCGCCATGCAGCGGCTCGAGCTCGCGAAGCACCGCAAGCCCGTCTTCGCCGAGATCGACACCGTGTCGAGCCACGAGCCGTGGACGCGCATCCCGCCGCTCATCAGCTGGAGCGAGGTCGGCGACGGCTCGATCTTCAAGACGCTGCCCGCCGACAGCAGCGGCGCGAGCGATACGTCCAGCGGCTACGGTGACTCGATCGTCTACTCGCTCCGGGCGCTCTTCTCGTACATCGAGAACTACGGGAACACGAACCTGGTCATGGTCGTCCTGGGCGACCACCAGCCCGCGCACGTGGTCTCCGGCTACGGCGTCGACCACGACGTCCCCATCTCGGTCATCGCCCGCGACCCGGCGGTGATGCGCCGGATCGCCCCGTGGGGCTGGAAGCCCGGCATGCGCCCGGCGGCGAACGGGCCCGTCTGGCGCATGAGCGCCTTCCGCAACCGTTTCCTGGGCGCGTTCGGGCCGCGCCCCGCGACCCCGTAGCGCGTCGTGACCGCGAGCGCCCAGAGCACCACCAGGGGGCGGCTGGCAGGCCTCGACGGCGTCCGCGGCCTGGCCGCGCTCTACGTCGTCTGCAACCACATCTTCGAGCGGGCGTTTCCCGGCTACCCGGCCGACCACGCGCCGTTCTGGGCCGCGGGGTTCATCTACGGGCGGTTCGCGGTCGTGGTCTTCATCGTCCTCTCGGGCCTGTCGCTGTCGCTCGCGCCGGCCCGGCACGGCTGGCGCCTCGACGGCGTCGCCCGCTTCGCGCGCCGGCGGGCCTGGCGCATCCTGCCCCCGTACTGGGCCGCCCTCGCCTTCAGCCTGGCCCTGGCCTGGCTCGTCGTCCCGCCGCCCGGGGAGGGCGTGCCCGGCCTGCGCTCGATCGTCGTCAACGGCCTGCTCATGCAGAACCTCGTCTCCGCGCCGGCACCCAACCGGGCGTTCTGGTCGATCGCGGTCGAGGCCCAGCTCTACCTGCTGTTCCCGCTGCTCCTGCTGCTCCTCCGCCGCCGCGGCGCGCCCGTGATGGTCGCCGCGGCCACGCTCGTCGTGGCGGCGATCGGCATCGCGGCCCCGCACGTCGCCCGGCTCGACGCCCTCGTCATCCAGTCGCCGCCCGACCTGGCGGCGCTGTTCGCGATGGGGATCCTGGCCGCCGGGATCGTGGTCGCAGGCGAGCGGCGGCGGTCTTGGCCGTGGGCCTGGCTCGGCGTCGCCGCCGCAGCGCCCGTGCTCACCGCAGCCTGGTGGCAGGGATCGGTGTGGACGCTCGACCACCTGATCTGGGTCGACCTCGCCCTGGGCCCGGCGATCGCCTGCCTCCTGGCCGCGCTCGTCACCGGCCGCCCGGCCCGGCTGGTGCGCGCCCTCGACGTGCGGCCGATGCGAAGCCTCGGCCTCTCGTCCTACAGCCTGTACCTGACCCACGCCCCGATCGTCGTCGTCCTGTACGAGAAGGTCGTGGCCGGCCGGGTCGGCCACGGGGGGCCGTCGTTCCTGCTCGCCGTCGCGGTCATCGTGCCGGCGGCGGTCGTCTTCGCCCGCGGGTTCGCGGCCGTCTTCGAGCTCCCGTTCCAGCGGCACCGCGGATGGCCGCTTCCGCTCCGGCCCGCCGTTCGAGGCGTTTCGCCGCGCCCGGGCCGTCAATCCGCGGGCTCCTCCGGGTCGTACTCGGGGAGGGCGGCATCGTGAGAGAAGCGCGCGAAACGATGGTCCACAAGGGGGGAACAGCACACGCCTTCTGGCTGCGCTCGCCGGGTCACGGCGAGATCCGGCCGGTGCGGCTGCCCGAGCCGGGGCGCGACGACGTCCTGGTGCGGACGGTGCGGTCGGGGGTGAGCCGCGGCACCGAGCTACGGGTGTTCCGGGATGGCGTGCCGCCGGAGCAGTACGCGACGATGCGCGCGCCGTTCCAGGAGGGCGACTTCCCCGGGCCGGTGAAGTACGGCTACCTGAACGTCGGCGCGGTGGAGCAGGGGCCGAGGAGTCTGCGGGGACGGACGGTCTTCTGCCTCTATCCGCACCAGACCGCCTACGTGGTCCCCGCCGCCGCCGTCACCGTCGTGCCCGACGGTGTGCCGCCGGCGCGGGCGGTGCTGGCGGGCACCGTCGAGACCGCCGTGAACGCGCTGTGGGACGCCGCCCCCCTCCTCGGCGACCGGGTCGCGGTCGTCGGCGCGGGCATGCTGGGGAGCTGCGTCGCCCGCCTGCTGAGCCGCTACCCGGGCGTCGAGGTGACGCTCGTGGACGTCGACGCGGGCCGCGCCGCCGTCGCCGACGCGCTCGGCGTCGCCTTCGCGCTCCCCCCGCAGGCCGCCGACGGCCGCGATCTCGTCTTCCACACGAGCGCCACCTCCGAGGGCCTGCAGCGGTCGCTCGACCTGCTCGCGCCCGAGGGCACGGTCTTCGACCTCAGCTGGTACGGCGACGCCGAGGTACAGCTCTCGCTCGGTGGCGCCTTCCATAGCCGCCGCCTCGGGCTGCGCGCCAGCCAGGTGGGGACGGTGTCCCCGGCGCGCAGCGCGCGCCGAACGACCGCCGACCGGCTG
>JAICUV010000229.1 GCA_025935655.1 Chloroflexota bacterium
CCACGCGTCGGCGAAGGGCACCCAGTCCCCGGGCCGCGCCGCGACGCGCTTGATCGCGAGGTCGCCGGTGCCGGGCTCCCGGAACACGACGACCGTGCCGCGTCTCGGCCAGCGCGCGATGGTCGGGTCCGCGAGCAGCCAGTCCCCCGACTGGATGGCGGGCAGCATCGAGCCCTCGACGACCGCGATCCGCCACGGGCCGGACAGCCCGGCGCGTCGGACGCGGGGGAGGGCCGGGAATCGACGAGGCCCCGTCACGGACGGGGCCTCGGGTCGTGCATGGGGGCGGGCCTCAGCCGGGGCGGCCGGCGACGCGGGTCTTCGTGTTGCCGCCGGTCGCCTTCCAGGCCGCGTCGACCTCGTCGATGAGGTCCAGCAGCTTCTGCGAGTCGGCGGCGTCCGTCGTGGCCTTGACCTTGCTGACCTGCTTGTTCGCGTTCCAGAACAGCTCGTGGAGGTTCGGGACGACCTCGAGGTGCTCGGGCTTGAAGTAGTCGTGCCACAGGACGTCGAGGTGGTGCTTCACCAGCTCCGCCCGCTCTTCCTTGATCGCGATCGCGCGAGTGCGGAAGGTGCTGTCCTGGTTGGCCGCGAACTTCTCGTTGATGCGGTGGCAGGACTCGGCCTCGATGCGCGCCTGCTCCGGGTCATAGACGCCACACGGCAGGTCGCAGTGGGCGCGGGCGACGACCTTCGGGGCAAGCCGGCGGGTGAGGAACGACATGAGGGTGACCTCCGGGAGCGTGGCGGCGGCGGGGTGGTGCCGCGGGTGGGGGCCGTGCGTTGGCCCCGGTTCACCAAGTGTCCCGTCGGGCCGTGGGGCTGTCAAACGACAGGTTCGTTGCGACGGAGCCATGCGGCGTCGATCGCGGCTCGCAACGCGTCCGCGCACGGACCCACCTCGGCGGCGACGTCGTCGAACCGACCGTCGTCCGGGCCGCGGTACGACTCGAGCGCCCGCCGGAGCACCGCGTGGTTGCCCGCGGGCAGCCGGGCCAGGGCGTACTCCGCGGCCTCGTCCTTGGCGACCAGCCGGCCCGTGTCCACGGTCACGAGGATCCGGGCCAGCGTGAGCAGCACGTTGCGGGTGTCGTGGTCGAGGTCCGCAAGCAGGCCCGGGATCCCGGCCCTCACCGCGCGCGCGAGGTCGTCGGGCGGGACGGGATCCAGGAGCGCCGCCGGGGGCGGGCCGACGAGGGGACGGTCCGCCGCGAGGGTCATCGCGAGCAGCGGGGCGAGGTCCGCGTTGGCGCGACGCTCGGGCAGCCTGCCCGCCTCGTAGGCATCGCGCTCCCACTCGCCGTACAGGAAGTCCTCGACCGGTGGCACGCGCCACGGCACCACGTCATCGCGGACGACGACCGTGAGCTCCACCGGCCGGGCCGGCCCGTCGACCGCCCGTCGCCCCGACAACGGCAGGATGCCCCCGACGAGGCGGCGCCGCTCGTCAGGGGTCATCGGGCGCGAGGTGACGACGAGCACGTCGGTGTCGCTCGTGGGCTGGCGGCGGCCGGTCCCCGTGGACCCGTGGAGGTACGCCCCGAGCACGGCGTCGCCGAGCACGCCGGTCACGAGCGAACGGAGCGCCTCCAGCTGTGTCATCGGACGGCATCTTGGCAGGGCAAGTACGATCCCTCAATGCACTCGACCGGGATCGAGATCGAGCGGAAGTTCCGGCTGCACGCGGCCCCGCCCGCGGAGGAGCTCGCGGCGCGCGAGGAGGATGCCTGGCGCGTGGAGCAGGTGTACCTGTCGCGAGGCGACGACGGGCTCCACCGGCGCGTCCGGCGGATCGAGCACGCGGACGGCTCGGTGGAGTTCGTGCTCACCCACAAGGGCTCGATCGGGAACGGCACGATCTCGCGCCACGAGCACGAGGAGTCGCTCACGCAGGGCGAGTACGAGGCGCTCCTGGCCGAGGCGGATCCCGCCCGGCGGCCGATCCGCAAGACGCGTCACGTCGTGCCCCACGGGCGCCAGGTCCTGGAGATCGACGTGTTCGACGTCCCGGCCGGGCTCGTGGTCGCGGAGGTGGAGCTCGAGGACGAGGACGAGCCGGTGGTGCTGCCCGACTGGATCGGCGCGTGGTACGAGGTCACGAGGGACATCCGCTTCATGAACGCCGCGCTCGCCCGCCCCGACGCCGAGGTGCCGCCGTTCCCGGCCCAGCCGGAGGATGACGACCGGGCGTGGGCATGACCCGCGGCCCGCACCGCGGCGCGCGGGTATCATCCCGGCGATGACCGACCGAGGGCTCCCGATCGTCGATGGTGCGCCGGCCTGTCCGTTCGTGGCGTTCGAGGACGACCGCGATGCCCGGGCGACCGCGCCCGACCACCGGCACCGCTGCTTCGCCGAGGCCCGACCCGCGCCCCGCGCGCTCGCCCACCAGGAGGCGTACTGCCTCTCGTCTGCGTTCCCCGTCTGCCCCACGTTCCAGGACTGGGCCCGTCGCGAGGCGGCGGCCGCGCGGCCGGCGCCGGGCGGGAACCGGGCGCCCGAGCCCGAGCCGCCCGTGAGCAGCCCGTTGCCGCCGCTCGACCGGGAGGCGTACCGCGCACCCGGCGAGGAGCTCCCGGACGACGGGCAGCCGCGTCGCAACCAGCAGCGCGACTGGGCCGCGCCGCCGCCGTGGGCCGCTGGAGCCGCGGACGCAGGGGCCGGTGGAGCGAGTGCCGGTGCCGGCGTCCCCGGAGCCGGTGCCGCAGCGGCAGCGCAGGTGCCCGACCCGACGCCGCCCGAGGCGCGCGGCCTCGCGGGGAGCGCGGCGGACCGCCTCGCGGGCCCGGATCCGTCGGACCCGCTGTCACCCGCGCCGTCGCGCGCCGCCGGCCCGTACGACGGCTCGGCATCCCGCATCGACCCGACCGGCGGGGACCGCCCTGCTGCCGCGCCCTACGCCGCCGCTGCTGCCGTCCCGCTCGCGGCGGCCGCGCACGACGACCTGGACGACGAGCCGGACTGGGGACAGCCCGAGCCGGCCGGCTCCGCGGACCGGGCCTCCCCGGCCGGTTCGTCGCGCCAACCCGTCCGCGAGGACCCCCGACCGCCGGCCCCGAGCCACAGGGACCAGGTGAGCCGGCGCCAGGCGCAGGATCCCAACGAGCTGTTCGGCCCCGCGTGGGAGCGCCCCCGCCGGTACGAGGCGTACCCGTCGCTGCGGACGCGGGTGGGGCTGCCCGCGATGGGGGGCATCGGTCGGGTGGGGCTGGGGGCGCTCGCGCTCCTGGTGGCGGCCCTCGCCCTGTTCTTCGTCGGACCGATGCTGCTGGGGATCGGGAGCGACCAACCGGCCAACCCCGGCGGCGGCGCCGGTGCGACGGCGACGCCGATCGTCGAGGACACCGCGACGCCGGAGCCCACGCCCGTGCCCGCGCCGACGCCCCAGGTCTACGTCGTCAAGAAGGGCGACACCATGAGCAAGATCGCGAAGAAGTTCGATCTCACGATCGAGCAGCTGCTGGCCGCGAACCCGCAGATCAAGAACCCGAACAAGATCGCGATCGGGGACGAGATCACGATCCCGGTCCCGGACGCGGCAGGCGACGGGTCCGTCCAGGGGGCGTCCGCCACGCCCTGACGCTCGAGGGGCCGCGCACGGCGCGGCGGGTTACCTCGAGAAGGGCGTGAGGTTGATCGAGGTGATCTTGCCGGCCTCGACGCGGAACTGGGCGTCGAGGTGCTGGGACGGGGCGCCCGGCCGCAGGACGATGAGGTCCGCCTGCCAGGTGTTGCCCAGGTCCCGGGCGTCGCCGGGGACCATCTTCAGGCCCTTGTCGGCCCGCAGGAACCAGCCGCCGACCTGCTCCACGCCGCGCAGCGTCCGGGCGTTGTCACCGACGTGGATGCGCATCTCGCAGCGCTCGTCCATGAGGGCGACGGCGTCCTCGACCTCGCCCGAGTTGAGGTGCTCGAAGAAGATCTCCATCGTGTCGGTGGCTCCCATGGGGCCGAGTGTACCGCCAGCGCCCCGAGGCGCGGGACGGGCCCTCCGGAGGCGGGCCGCCGCGTCCTAGAACCCGCCGCCTGCGCCGCCTCCGCCGCCGCCCGACGAGCCGCCGCTGAAGCCGCCGCCGCCCGAGCCGGACCCGGACGACGCCGGCGAGTTGCCGATCGTGCCGAGCGCAGCCATCATCCCGCCGAAGTTGGGGATCGGGGAGCTGCTCATGAGGCCCGGCGCGAAGCCGCCGCCGCCCTGGCCGCCGCCGGACCAGTACGTGCCGGAGTGGGCGCCGTACCACAGCGGCATGTAGCCGCTCGTGCTCCCTTGCTGGGCATCCTCGGCGGTGCGTTCGAGCACGCGCTCCACCTCATCCTGCAGCCCGAGCGCCACGCCCCAGGCCACGGCGTCGTCCGGGGATTCGATCAGCGGGATCGCGGATGCCGTCACGACCTCGCCCATCGACCGCGCCTGCGCCATCGTCTTCTGGAGGGTTCGCCGGTACGCCTCGAGCATCGCGCGGATCATCGAGCCATCCCTGGTCACCGACGGCATCGCCCTGGAGATCACGACGAGCCCGATGCCGGTGGCGATGAGGGCGACGCCGACAAGGACGAGGCCGTCGGACGGCAGGTTGAAGCCGATGATCAGCGCGACGATCCCGCCCACGAAGCCGAGCGCGGAGCGACCCACCCAGCGGCTGCTTGCCGCCGTCGGGCGCTCCCGGAACCAGCCCTCGCGGACGCAGTGCTCCTCGACCCGCTTCTCGAACCCGCCGACGTCCGAGCCGAGCTCCGTGATCTCGTCGGGGCTGACGTACGACGTGCCACCGCCGATGGACTGGAGCCGGCGGAGGAGGAACGCCGTGCCCTCGTCCATCGGGCGCTTGCGGGCCCACAGCATGCGGGCCTGCTCCCTCGGGTCGCCGGTGACGGTCTCGCTGGTGTGGATCCCGATCTCGACGCCGCCCGCGAGCAGGCCTGGCTTGTCCTCGGCCTCGAACGAGATGAGCCCGCGGACCGCGAGATCGAGGCTCGCCGCGGTCAGCGCCCGACGGCTCACCTTGCCGTCCCGGACCGTCGCGCCCGCGGCCGGCGTGAGGCCTGGCGGCGGGGCCGGGATGTGGATCGAGGGATCGTCGAGGTAGACCGGGTCCCGACCGGTCCGGAACCAGGTGAGGATCGCCCAGGCCATGACCAGGATGAACAGCAGCGGCGCGACGATGAGGCCGAGCACCGCGTTGAGCTGGCGGAAGAACGTGATCGTCGCCGCGTGCGACGCCGTCGCGTTGTTGTTGACGGCGTCCATGGCGGCGAGCAGCGCGCCGTCGAGGTCGCAGCCCCGGAGCAGCGGCAGCATGTCGTTCTCGAAGATCGACTGGCGCTCCGCGTTGGACAGGTATGTCGCCCGGTAGCCGGGCCCGGCGTACAGCTGGACCTGGCCGTGGCAGGGGTCGTCCTCGTGGAGGTCGAACAGGATCACGAGGCCGTCGTCGATGCCCGCGCGGCCGACGCCCCACTGGTCCATGAGGGCGATCGCGTCCTGCTCCGCCTCGTCGGTCGTGACGCCGTCATGCACGAGC
>JAICUV010000334.1 GCA_025935655.1 Chloroflexota bacterium
CAGCGGCGGCGAGCACACGAACTTCGCACCGTTGAACTCGTTCCCGAGATCGTCGAGCGACAGGAAGAGGTACTGCGGACACGTCTCGGCGAACGCCATCGCCCCGCGATCCCGCGCCGCGCGGACCGCGTCGAGCGCGTCGCGGGCGGAGAGATGGACGATGTACACCGGCACGCCCGCGGCCTCGGCCAGGCGAATGACCCGGTTCGTCGCCTCGCCCTCGAAGATCGGGTAGCGGGCGACGCCGTGGTAGTACGGATCGGTCTTGCCCTCGCCGACCAGATCGGCCGCGACGACGTCGATCGCCATCCCGTTCTCGGCGTGCATCATGATCAGCCCGCCGTTCTTCGCGGTCCGCTGCATCGCCCGGAAGATCGCCCCGTCGTCGCTGTAGAAGACGCCCGGGTAGGCCGTGAACAGCTTGAAGTCCGGGACGCCCTCGGCGACCAGCCCGTCCATCTCGGCCAGGGTGTCGTCGTTGACGTCGCTCATGATCATGTGGAAGCCGTAGTCGACGACCGCGTTGCCCTCGGCCTTGGCGTGCCACGCGTCGACGCCCTCGCGCAGGCTGTGGCCCTTGGACTGGACGGCGAAGTCGACGATCGTCGTCGTGCCGCCGAAGGCCGCGGCGCGGGTGCCCGTCTCGAACGTGTCCTTCGCGAAGGTGCCGCCGAACGGCAGCTCCATGTGGGTGTGGACGTCGATCGCGCCCGGGATCAGGTACTTGCCGCTCGCGTCGATCGTCTCGTCCGCGGTCACGCCCTGTGCCGCGAGGTCTGCGCCGACCTGGGCGATCGTCTCGCCATCGACGAGGACGTCCGCAGGCCAGGAGCCGTCGGCGGTGACGATCGTGCCGTTCGCGATCAGGGTGCGCATCGGACCTCCTCGGGCTCGCGGAGGCGCCGGGACGGGGCCGGCGCGGGACGGTCGGAGGCCATCGTACCGAGGCGGGGAGGGGACGGGCGGTCACGACGCGCGGGTGGACGACGCTTCGACTGCGCGACGCCCGGCGCGGAGCGGCCGCGCGCGGACGCCGCTGGAAGGCGCAGGGCCCCGGCGCGGAGCGGCCGCGCGGGCGCCGCTGGAAGGGGCAGCGCCCGGCGCGGACCGGCCGCGCGGGCGCCGCTGGAAAGCGCAGCGCCCGGCGCGGCCTGGAGACGAGGCGATGGGCGGCGTGCGCCCCTAGAGGATCCCGAAGCGGGCGTGGAGGAACGCCGCGGCCCCGACGTGCATCCACCACAGGGTCCCGGAGCCCGCCGCGGCGGCGGTCGCGGCCAGGAACGCGACGGTGGCGACGAACCGCTGGCGGCGTCGCTCGCCACGCGCGGCCTTGCCGTCCATCTCCCACCAGGCATCGCGGCGTCGGAACGTCATCATCGACAGCACCTCCAGGAGGGGGAGTGTCGGCTTGTCTCGCTGCCGACGCGAGGGTGACGTCCGTCCTCCGGACCATCGCCGGGACCGCTCCGGAACGCCCCGAACTGCACGATTCGCGGGCCCGCGGCGGGTCGATACGGCACCCGCCCGAGGTGCGCGCGGGCACCGTTGCGGGCCGCGCCGCGAGTTCCGTCGCCTGAGCGCGTCAATCCAAGGTCACGGTGCACCGGCACCTCGGACACGCTGGGCTCGGCCGCTCCCGACGTCGCCGACGGCCGTCCATCGAACCTCGCCGCCGTCGTGAACCCGCGCCGCGACGTTGCTCGACGTCATGGGTCGCCGTAGTCGCTTCATTCCTGCCGCCAGCGTTGGGTCGATTGCTACGGCCCGATGGCGGCCCCGTGGCCGCCGTTGCGGGTTCGTTCCGACGTCGTGCATTCGTGGGCGGGCTGGTGCGACGCATAACGCCCGGCCGGGACCGCTGTCGGCCCCCTTGTCGCCGCTGGTCCGGTACGGCTAGTGATGCAGCAACGACTACGGTCCGATCCAACGCCGGTCGCGGACCGGTTCGCCGGGGCCGCGCGGGACGGGTTCCCGGACGGCGCGGCATCCGGGCGCGCGGTACAGGAGCGGCGCGGCACCTGACCCATGCGGGACCGGAGCGCCGCGGGAGCGAGCGCTGGGACACGACCGCCGAGGGAGCGCCGCGGTGCAGGCCCTCGCGGTCGAACCGTCAGCTGCGCGCGGCCGCCGCGTCGCGGAGCGCCGGGATCACCCGCGACCCGTACAGCTCCAGCTGCTCCTCCTCGTCGCCATTCATCAGGTACAGGTTGAACTGGTCGACGCCGGCGTCGGCGAGGATCCGCAGCTTCTCGACGTGCTCCTCGGCCGAGCCCAGGACGCAGAACCGGTCCGTGATCTCGTCCGTCACGAACGACGCGTTGGACGAGCCCACCTCCGCGTGGTGGAGGTAGTCGTAGCCCGTCCGATCCCGGACGTAGCCCGTGAGCGAATCCGGCAGCTGCTCGCGCGGGTACTTGTTGACGAGATCCACGACGTGGTTCGACACGAGCGCCGGGAACCAGCGGGTCCGCTCGCGGCCGTCCTCGCGGGGACCCACGTGCGCCGGCGCCGCGGCCTGGACCTTCACGGAGCCCGGCGCCCGACCGGCGGCGGCCTCGGCCTCGCGCAGCTGCGAGACGAACCACCGCACGAGGTCCGGGTCGCCCAGCTGGAGGATCACGCCATCGGCCACCCGCCCCGTCATCGCGAGCGCCATCGGCCCGTAGCCCGCCACCCACACCGGCAGCGTCCACGATCCCGTCCACGGCAGCGACAGCTCGGTCCCCTCGAACTCCACCGACCGCCCTTCCACCAGCGCCTTGATCACGACGATCGACTCCTCGAGCGCCGCCATCGTCGTCGGGGGCTTGCCGAGGACGCGCCGCGCCGAGTCGCCGCGCCCGATCCCGAGGTCCATGCGTCCGCCCGACACCTCGTCGAGGACCGCGAGCGTCGACGCGGTGACCGACGGCTCCCGGGTCGCGGGATTGGTGACGCAGGTGCCCAGCCGCAGCCGCGAGGACGCCTGCGCCATCAGCGTGAGCAGCACGTACGGCTCGCGCCACAGGACGTGCGAGTCGAACAGCCAGCCGTAGTCGAACCCGGCGGCCTCCGCCTGGCGGGTCAGGGCGAGGGTGCGCTCGATCGAGTGGTCGGGCTTGAGGGTGAACCCGAACTGCATCCCGTCCTCCTGGGAATCAACTGGCTCGGCTGTCCTCCTCCTTGACAGCCGAGCCGCGCGGGATCATACCCGAGTCGTTGCGGCGGCGGGCATAAGCCGGACGGGGGGGGGTGTCCACGGGCAACG
>JAICUV010000401.1 GCA_025935655.1 Chloroflexota bacterium
ACGTGGGCGCGCCCGGGCGCCTCGGGGCGCTCGCGGCAGCGTTGCTGCTCTGGAACTCGTCGGGGCTCTACATCACCTGGCAATCCCTGCCGGAGCCGGTCGTGATCGCGTTTGCCGCCCTCGCGGTCGCCGCGATCACGCGGAAGGGCAGTCGCGGCCGTCTCGCGGGAGTGGCGCTCGGGCTCGCCGTGGCGACGAAGCAGCTGGGCCTGGGGCTGCTCCCGTTGCTGCCGCTCTCACGGGACCGGCACCGCTGGATCGCCTTCGCCGTCGCCACCGTGATGGCAGCTGCAATCCTGTTGCCGTTCCTTGCGCTGAACCCCGCGGCCTTCCTGCTGGGCTCCGTGTCGTCGCACGTGGTGGAGCCGGCACGGGACTATGCGGTCAACCTGTTGGACCCCTTGCCCGGCGTCCTGCCGCGCCTCAACGTTCCGCTCGTGGTCACGGGATTGCTCGCGCTGGGGCTTGGCCTGCTCGTGCGCCTGCGCTGGCCGGACGCCATCGATGGCTGGCTCGCCGGGAGCGTGATCCTGCTCACGGTGGCCTTCTCATTCATCGGAATCTCGTTCGTGAACTACTACCAGATCCCCTTGGCGCTCCTCCTGGTGCTCATCATGGTTCCGGATGGCTTCGTTCCCGAGCTCCGCGATGGCAGCCTCGAGCCCGGCCCGCCGCGCGCTGCGTGACGGTCTGGTCGTCGCGGGCCTGCTGGCCGGCGCGTACCTGTTCGTCATCGTCGCGCCGCAGGCGAAGACCGTCGGGTTCGATGCCTTCGCCTACTGGTCGGTCGACATCGCCGATCCCTACGCGACCCACATCGGCGGGCTCGGCTCGTTCCTGTACACGCCGGTCCTCGCCCGCCTGTTCGCGCCCGCGACGAACCTCGACTGGCCCACGTTCCTATGGCTCTGGCTGGGCGTCCTGCTCGCGACAGCGCTCTGGCTCGGTGGCCGGCGGCGGTGGCTCTGGGTCATGGCGTTCCCGCCGGTCGCGCTGGAGCTGTACCACGGCAACGTCCACCTGCTGATGGCCGCGGCGATCGCGCTCGGGTTTCGCTACCCGGCCGCGTGGGCGTTCGTACTGTTGGCGAAGGTCACGCCCGGAGTCGGGCTGCTGTGGTTCCTCGTGCGGCGGGAGTGGCGGAATCTCGCCATCGCGCTTGGCGCGACCGCGGTGATCGTCGCCGTGAGCCTGGCGGTCGACTACCGCCTCTGGGTCGACTGGGTGAACAACCAGGTCCTCGGCTCGCTGCAGACCGCCCCGAGCCAGCCGCACATCGACATCCCGCTCCTGCTTCGACTTCCTGCTGCCGCAGCCCTCGTCATCTGGGGCGCCAGGACGAATCGGAAGTGGACCGTTCCGCTGGCGGCGGCGATCGCGATGCCGGTGCTCTGGATCGCCGCGTTCTCGGTCGTCGCGGCGGCGCTCGCTGTCGACCGCCCGGAGCTCCAACCGCGCGCCGCGTCACCTGCCGCAGCCGCCCCAAGCCCGGCGCCCGCGATGAAGGCCGTCTGATGGTCTGGCGGCGCGGCGAGACCGAGGATGGTTACGAGGGCCGCGACGCCCGCCCGATGCCGTGGCGTCGCGGTGCGGACCAGGCCCCCCACGACGACGCGCACGAGATCGTCATCGAGAAGTGGGACGCGGA
>JAICUV010000076.1 GCA_025935655.1 Chloroflexota bacterium
GATGGCGGGAGCGCATGGGAGTCGAACCCACCGCGCGACGCCGGGCGCCGCGCCACCGGTTTTGAAGACCGGGGGACCCACCGGGACCCCTCCGCTCCCGGAGTGCCGCGATCCTACCGCGCGCGGGTCGGCGAGCCGACGCCCTCGGCGCTGCCGCCAGGCGTGGCCAGGGCCGCCGCAGGAGGTGACGCTCCGCCTTGGCATCCCGGTGCAAGCAGGATCGGGGCCGGCCACCTGCGCGCAACCGGCTCGCGGACCGATGCTCGGGAGATGCAGCAGACCCGACGCCCGATCGGCCGTCGCGGCGTCCTCGTGCGTGGCGCGATCGCGCTCGCCCTCCTCGCCGTCCTCGGCGGGCTGTTCGTCGCCCACGAGAGCCGTCCGTGGTTCGACCGCGCGTACCTCATCGTGCTCGAGAACAACGGCGATGCCCAGATCGTGGGCAACACGACGGACGCCCCGTACCTGAACCACCTCATCGCGGGCTACGGGCTCGCGACCGACTGGCAGGCTCCCGGGCGCCCCTCGTATCCGAACTACCTCGCGCTCGTGACCGGCTCCACGCTGGGCGTCACGGACGACACGCCCCGCGACTTCGGCGATCCGACCCTGTTCGACCAGCTGGAGGCGAAGGGCCGCACCTGGCACGTCTACGCGCAGGGCTATCCCGGCGGCTGCTTCACCGGCGATCAGGCCGACGGCGGCGAGGACCTCGGGCCCGCGGGGACGTATGTCCGCCGCCACGTCCCGCCGCTGAGCTTCCCCGCGATCACGCGGGACGCCTCCCGGTGCGCGAACGTGACCTCGCTCGCCTCGTTCGACCCGGCCGCCGCGGACTTCGAGATGATCGTGCCCAACAACGCGAACAACATGCACGACGGCTCGATCCGGGCCGGCGACGACTGGCTCGCGACCTTCGTGCCGCGCATCCTCGAGTCCCCGGCGTTCGCCCGCGCCGCGCTGTTCATCACCTTCGACGAGGGCGCCAAGGACGCGCCGGGAGCCGGCGGCGGCCTGGTCCCGATGATCGTGGTCCGGCCCGGGATCGCCCCCGGGTTCCAGTCGCCCGCCCTGCACACCCACCGCGCGTTCGTGCGCACGATCGAGGACGCCTGGGGCCTCGGGTGCCTGCCAGCGGTGTGCGACTCGCGTCCGGCCTCGGAGTTCTTCGGAGGCTAGGCCGGTGCGCCGCCGACGGCGCTCAGCCGCCGGCGATGGCCCGGGCGAGGTCGTCGATCGTCGCGTACGCCCCGCCGTACACCTCGCTCTCCTTGTACCAGGCGAGCCCGATCAGGCCGAACGAGCGAGCCTGCGACACGGTGAACGACAGGTCCGCCGCGGAGCCCTGGCCGGTGTTCTCGCCGTACACGCCCATGCCGTATCCCTGGGCGAGCGACGCGATGTAGTGCACCGGCCGCCAGTCCGTCGCCCGGGTGCTCGTGTCGCTGCCGTAGGCGCAGTCGAGCCAGGTGGTCGTCGGCACGAGGCGGTCGGCCGGCACGACGGCGGCGACGGCGGCGAGCTGGCGCCCGTAGTCGTACCCGCGCTGCACCTCGCCGTTGCGCTCCGGGGAGGTCGTGCCCGCGAGGTTCGCGGCAACCGCCGCGTCCAGCTGCCCCGGCCGGATCCCGAACGACGGCAGCAGGAGCATGATCCGGCCGCCGTACGAGGCGCGGACCGTCCGGGCCTGCCACGCCGCATAGCCGGCCAGGCGATCCAGGTACCAGCGTGAGAACGCGGCCGCCTCGCCGTTCGGGCTGGCCATCCCGGGCCGCCACCCGGGCACCGGGTTCGTCCGTGCGGCGTTCGCGTCGAACGCCCAGTACGTGTTCGTGTCGGTCCCGTACGTCGCGGCCGGGTAGCCAAGCTCCCCGTATCGCCCGCCCCCGATCCGGACCGCGGCCCAGTCGGTCCCGAGGTCGGCGAACACCTGCGCGACATAGCGCGCCTGGAGCGCACGCAGCGCATCGTTCCACACGTAGTTCGCGCGGCCGGACCCGGGTGACGTGTCGTCGTAGGCGGTGCCGTGCTGGTCGACGTAGCGGGCGTCGGGCTTGGCCATCAGCCACGACGGCGCGTACTGGACGCCGAACGAGAGGATGAGCGTGAAGCCCGCCGCGCGGAGCGACGCCGCCTCGCGCCGTTTCGCGTCGACGTAGGTGGCGCTGTACGCACCTTCGACGGGCTCGTAGGCGGACCAGCTCAGCTCGAAGACCTTCGTCGTGAGCCCGGCGGCGCGCTCCGGGTCGAGGTGGGTCCCGTCGTTGCCGATGAGCGCCCAGCGAACGGACGCGTCGGAGGGCGACGGTGCGCTGCTGGACACAGGTGCGTCGCTCGGCTGGGGCGAGTTGCTCGGCGCGGCTGTGCCGGTCGGCTGGGGCGAGGCAGTCGTTGCGGGCGAGGCGCTCGGCGCGGGCGAGGCGCTCGGCGCGGGCGAGGCGCTCGGCGCGGGCGAGCTGGGAGCAGTGAGCGTGAAGGTGGACGAGGCCCAGGAGCGCTGGCTGAGGTCGATCACGTCCAGACGATGCGGCCCGGGGACGTCGGGCGGCACGACCAAGGTGGCATCGAGCGTGCCACCGAACTGCCGGAGGGTGGACGGAGACGCCGGCGCGCCGTCCCATCGGAGCGTGAGCTGCGAGCGTGTCGTGATCCCGGAGACGCTGATCCGCGCCAGCGTCCCGGCGGGTCCGGACCCCGGTGACACCGTCATCGAGGCTGCGCTGACCGCCGGTGTCGCCCCCGCGACGAGCACGAAGCTGACGGTGACGCCGGCGAGCGGCCTGGCGAACCGTGAGCGGATGGCGGCGAGGCGGCGGGCGATCGAGGGCATGACCTCTCCGAACGGCGTGAGCGGACCGACCGCGTCCCCAGTCGCGGCTCGGGGCGTCGCCTCCGGGCGGCCCGACGCGTCCGGGTCCAGTGTCCGGCTGCCGGGCCCGCGGCGGCATGGCCCGCTTGGCTGTTGACGCGCGACCCCGTCGTACTGCCGACCGCTGGGAGCATCGGCCGCGACGACTCCTGACACCCGGCTGCAAGGCATCGGCGCGTGTCGTGGGCGGGCATGGACCCGGTCACCCGGTGTGATGGGACCCCACCCACCAGACCTCGTGCCTGCGGGCACGTCCGACCCAAGGCGGATCCCCGACGTGACAGCCCACCGAGCCCCCGATGACGCGCGCCCCCCGGTCACCCTGATCATCCCCGCCCACAACGAGGCCGGGCGACTTCCCGCGACGCTCCGAACGTACGCCCGCGCGTTCGCGGCCACGTTCGGACCGGACGTCGAGCTGCTCGTCGTTGCCAACGGCTGCACGGACGATACCGCCGGGGTGGCTCGCGCGCTCTCGGCCGAGATCGTCGGCCTCCGCGTGATCGACATCTCGCGGCCCGTGCACAAGGGCGGCGCCGTCGTCGCGGGCTTCCTCGCGGCGCGCGGGGAGCGGATCGCGTTCGCTGATGCCGACGGTGCGACGAGCGCCGGCTCCCTGGTCAGGGTCGTGGAGCGTCTCGACGACGCGGAGCTCGTGATCGGGGCACGCCATGCCCCGGGCAGCGTCATCACCCGTGAGCAGCCGCTGCGGCGACGCGTGCTCAGCCGCGGCTTCAACCTCGCCGCGCGGGCGCTGTTCGGCCTCCGCTATCGCGACACGCAATGTGGCGCGAAGGCGCTCCGGGCCGACGTCGCCCGCGAGCTCGCCGGCGTCATCCGCGAGCGCGAGTGGGCCTTCGACCTCGACCTCATCCTCGCCGCGCGGCGCCATGGCCACCGGATCGTCGAGGAGCCCGTGACCTGGAGCGACGTCGACGGCTCGCAGCTGGACGCCGGCAGCATCGCCCCCGACATCCTCCGGTCGCTCGCCCGACTGTGGCGCCACGAGCGTGCCAGCCGCCCGGCCCTGGCCTCCGCGGCGTCGGCGGGCCGCTCGGCCGTTCCGTTCCCGTCGCGTGCCGCCTCGCCCGATGCGCCCGAGATGCGCCCCCAGCGCATCCTCGCCCTCAACTGGCGCGACCCGCACCACCCCGAGGCGGGCGGCGCGGAGCTCAACCTGTTCGAGCAGGCGAGCCGCTGGGTCACCGCGGGCCACGAGGTCACCGTCATCAGCGCCCGCCAGGCGGGCGAGACGACGCTGCCTGCCCGTGCCGAGATCGACGGCGTCCGCGTCCGGCGCATGGGCGGCCGGTTCACCGTCTACCTCGCGGCAGCCTGGTACCTGGTGACCCGGGGGCGCCGGTTCGACCGCATCCTGGACGTCGCGAACGGGATCCCGTTCTTCGTGCCGCTGTTCACCCCCAGGCCCGTCGCGCTCCTCGTCCACCACGTCCACGCGGAGCAGTGGTTCTCCGAGTTCGGGCGGCCCGTCGGCGCCGTGGGCTGGGCCCTCGAGCGGTTCGTGGTGCCGTTCGTCTACCGCAACCGCCAGACCATCGTCGTCTCGCCCTCGACGCGGGACGCGCTCGTGTCAACGGGCTTCGACGACGGCAACGTCCACATCGTCTACAACGGCGTGACCGAGACCGCGATCCAGGACGTGGAGCAGCCCGGCAACGTCATCGCCTACGTCGGACGCCTCAAGGCCTACAAGCGCCTCGAGATCCTCGTCCGCGCCATGCCCGCCGTCCGGGCGCAGGTCCCGGACGCCCGGCTCGTGATCGCAGGCGACGGCGACGCACGCCCGTCGCTCGAGGCCCTCGTCGAGGAGCTCGGGCTGGGTGACGCGGTGCGGATCCTCGGGTTCGTCGACGCGGAGACCAAGGACCGGATCCTCGCGACCGCCACCGTCTTCGCCACGCCCTCGATGCACGAGGGGTGGGGGCTCTCCGTGATCGAAGCGAATCGCCAGGGCACGCCCGCCGTCGCGTTCGACGTCCCCGGCCTCCGGGTCGCCATCCGCCACGGCGAGACGGGCCTCCTGGCCCGCGACGAGGCGGCGTTCGAGGCCGCGCTGATCGCGATCCTCGTCGACGGCGCGCTCCGCGAGCGACTGCGCGACGGGGCTCGAGCGTGGGCCGCCCGCTTCAGCTGGGACACGGCCGCACGCCACACCATGTCGATCCTCACCGCTGCCGGCGAGCCCGCCTCCAGGCGAGCGGTGCCGGCGCCCGCCACGACGTCGAAGCCCGTTGACCGCGAGGCCGACGAGCGCGTCGGCGCGGCCTGACGAGAGGAGTCGTCCCGTAGGCCCCCAGCTCCGCCTCCTCCTCGCCTTCGCCTGGACCAGCGTCCTCAACTACGGGTTCGGGCTCGCCGCCAGCCGCCTGCTCGACCCGGGCGACTTCGGGCTGCTCGCGTTCGCCCAGTCCATGCTCCTGCTGGCCGGCTTCGTGCTGCAGTCCGGCGTGCCCTGGACCCTGACCCGTGACGTCGTCGCGGCGGACCCCGAACGGCGCGCGTCGATCGTCCGCGGCGCCCTCGTCGCGAACCTCGGGATCGCCGCGATCCTCGCGGTCGTGCTCGTGGTGCTGTACGCGGCCGGGCCGCTCCAGACGGGCCTCGAGTCCCTGCCCGCGCTCGCCGCCGTGATCGCCGCCCTGCCGCTGATCAGCGTCGCGGCCGTCTGGCGCGCCACGAGCCAGGGGCTCGGCGCCTACGGGCGCGTCGGGCTCATCCAGGGCGTGGAGGTCACGGGCAAGACGCTCGTGGGTCTGGCGCTCGCTGCCGGGTTCGGCGCGGTCGGGGCCATCGCGGGCTTCACCGCCGGCGGACTGTTCGCGGCGCTCGTCGGTCTCGTGGTCGTCCTGCGGCTCCTCCCCCGCCGGCCGGCCGGGTTCACGTGGCCGCGGCTCGCGGTCGTGGGCCCCATGTTCGGCGCGCTGCTGGCCCTCGCGCTGCTGCTCAACCTCGACCTCGTGGCGATGAAGCTGCTGTCCGCGGACCGCGAGGCGACCGGCCACTACCAGGCGGCGATCATCCTCGCCAACGCGCCGTACGTCCTCGTCAGCGCGGCGTTCGTGCCGGTCCTGTTCACGCGCCTCGCCTCGGCCACCGACCTCGCGGCGACGCGCAGCCGCGTCGCAGAGGCGCTGCGCTTCGCCTTCGCCCTCATCCTCCCCATGGAGCTCGTGCTGATCGCGATCCCGGACGTCGTCCTCGCGTGGCTGTTCCCGCCGGCGTACGCCGTCGCCGCCCCGATCGTGCGCCTGATGGCCGTCGGCAACTCGTTCCTGATGCTGGTCGCGGTCATCGGCGCCGCCCACCAGGGCGTCGGGCATTCTGGCGTCGTGGGGCGGATCCTGCTCGTGATCGCGGGCGCCGAGGCGGTCGCGCTGCTGTGGCTCGTGCCGCGGTACGGTGCGCTCGGGGCCGTCGTGGCGTTCGACGCGGCCGCCCTCGTGGCGGCGGTGGCCCTGTCCGTGCGGTACGTCCGTCACGCGGGCGTGCTTCGTTCCGAGACGCTCCGCTGGACCGGACGGTGGGCGGTGGCCCTGCTGGCCGGTGGCGCCGTCGCGTCCGTCGCGTTCGCCGCGGGCGGGGTGCCCGTGGCCCTTGTCGCGTCGGCGGCCGTCTACTACGGTCTCGTCCTCGCGCTGCGGCTTGTCCCGGAGATGGATCCCTCGGGCCTCGCGACGCGCCTGCGAGGCTTCGGCCACCGCACGGCGCGCCCCGTGACCGCGGGGCCACGCCCCGCCCACGAGGAGCCGTGATGCGCATCCTCCACCTCGCCTACGAGGATCCCCGCCGGCCCGGCAGCGGCGGCGGGTCCGTGCGCACCCTCGAGGTCGACCGTCGGCTCGCCGAGCGCCACGAGGTCACCGCGGTCGTCGCGGCGTACCCCGGCGCCCGCGAGCGCGTCGAGGACGGCATCCGCTGGCTCCCGATCGGCCCCCGGACGGCGAGCGGCGCCTCCCGGCTCGCCTGGTTCGCCCTCGCCGGCATCGAGGCGCGCCGACGCCGTGCTGACGTCGTCCTGGAGGACTTCGGGGCGCCCTTCAGCACCGCGCTGAGCCCGCTGTTCACGAGCCGGCCGGTCGTCGCCTCCGTCCAGTGGCTGTTCGCCCGCGAGATGCGCGCCAAGTACCACCTGCCGTTCGACGCCGTGGAGGCCGCCGGGCTGCGCGCCTACGACGACTTCATCGCCGTGTCCGACTGGCTCGCGGACGAGCTCCGGCGGCGACGCCCGGGAGCCCTCGTGGAGGCAATCCCCAACGGGGTCGACGCCCGCGCGTTCGACGTCCCCGTCCAGCCCGCCGAGCACCTGCTGTTCCTGGGGCGGCTGGACCGGGACCAGAAGGGCCTCGATCTCCTCGTCGACATCGCGGCCGCCGCCGCACGCGAGCTCGGTGACGCGATGCCGCCGGTCCTCGTCGCCGGTGACGGGCCCGACGGTCCCGGCGCGCAGGCGGCGGTCGCCGCACGCGGGCTGGGGGACGTCGTCCGGTTCGTCGGGCGGGTCGAGGGCGATCGCAAGGCTGACCTGCTGGCGCGCTCCCACGCGGTGCTGATGCCCTCGCGTTTCGAGACGTTCGGGATGGTCGCGGTCGAGGCCGAGGCCGCCGGGGTGCCGGTCATCACGTTCGACGTGGGGCCGCTGCGGGCGGTGGCCGGGGAGGCCGGCATCCTCGTCGCTCCCTTCGACACCGCCTCGTTCGCCCGCGAGGCGGCCCGCGTCGTCCGCGAGCCCGCTCGCCGCGACGCGCTCGGCAGCGCGGGCCGGGACTGGGCCCGCCAGTACGACTGGGACACGATCGCGGAGCGCGTCGAGACCCACCTCGCCGATGCCGTCGGCCGGGCCCGCGTCCGCCGCGGCCAGCCGGCACCCCGGACGGCCGCCCCGCCGACGCCGGCCACCCCGCCGACGACGGGCACGCCGCCGACGACGGGCACGCCGCAGCCCGGCCCGGATCCGGGTCGCACGTCCGACGGGGCGCCCGTCGTGGTGGCGCGATGACCACGCGCCGCGACCCCTCGTCGCCGCTCGTGATCGCGATGGCGGGCAGCCTCCCCCTCGCCGGCCCGTGGAACGGCGCCGACAAGGTCCTCGCGCGGACGATCGTCCACGCCGACCAGGCGAACCGCTACCTCGTCTCCACGGGCCCCGACGACCGCTGGCCGGACCACGTGACCCCCTACCGGGAGCCACGCCCGGCGTCGATGCCGGGACTGAGGGCCCTCGTGTGCGGCGCCGCCTACCTCGCCCGTGCCGCGCCCCGTGCGTCCGTCCTCCACGTCGTCGCGTCACAGCGCCGGCACGGTCCGACCCCCAATCTGCTCCGCGCAGCCACCCGGCTGGCGGGGCTGCGCGTGGTCCACACGATGCCCGGCGGCCTTGGCGACGGCTCGCAGCCGATGCGCCCGATCGGCCAGGCCACCGTCGTCTTCAGCCGCCACACCGCGGACCGGCTGCAGGCCGCGGGCTTCCAGGGCGTCGTGGAGCTGTTCCCGCCGCTGGAGCTCGACCGGCTCGTCGTCCGCGAGGACGGCCCGGTCCTCCGGGACCGCCTCGGGCTGGGCGAGCGCACGATCGTCTACCCGGGCCACCTCGACGAGGGCGGCGGCGTCGAAATCGCCATCCGCGCCCTCGCGCGCCTCCCCGCGGACCTCGACGACGTCACGCTGACGCTCGCGGTCCGGTGGCGGCCGGGCCAGGACGCGGAGGCCGCGATCGCGGCCCTGCAGGCCGACGCCGCGGCGGTCGGCGTGGGTCAGCGGCTCCGGTGGCTGCGGTCCGTCACGGACGTCCCGTCGCTCCTCAGCGCCGGCACGCTCACCACGCTCGTCCCTGCGTCGCTCTCCGGGAAGATGGACCTGCCGCTCGTCCTGCTCGAGTCGCTCGCGCTCGGCCGCCCGATCGTGGTCACGGACCGCCCCCCGATCAACGAGGCGCTGCTCGGGGGTGGCATCGCCGTGCCGTTCGGCGATGCGGACGCGCTCGCGGGCGCGTGGACGGACCTCCTGCGGGACCCTGCCCGGCGCGACGCCATCGCGCGCTCGGCCCGCGCGCGCCTGCTGGCGTTGTCCGACCCGGCCCACGTCGCCCGGCGGTACCGCGACCTGTATGCCCAGGTGCTCGGCCGCGCGCCCGCGGAGGTCCAGGCATGAGCGCGCGCCCGATGCCCCTCACCCAGGCTGACGACACGGCGACCGGTCGCGCCACCGGGCAGGCGATCGACCGGGCGGATGGCGTGCCGTGGACCCGCGCCGTACTCGGCGTGCTCGTCGCGTTCGCGTTCGCGCTGGGCGTCCGGGTCGTCTTCCTCGACCGCGCGTACGACCTGTTCATCGACGAGATCACCTACTTCCTGATCTCGAACAACCTGGCCACGGGCCATGGCGTCAGCCTCCACGGGCGACCGTTCTTCCTGCACCCGCCGCTGTTCTTCTTCCTCCAGGGCCCGTGGATCGCGCTCACGCATCCCACCGGGCCCCTCCTCGAGCAGGTCCTCTCCGTGCGGCCGATGCAGTCGCTGCTCGCTGCGCTGACCGCTGTCGTCATCCTCCTGCTCGGGACCCGGGTCGCCGGGTGGCGGGTGGGTGTCGTGGCGTTCGTCCTGTTCGCCGTGGACCCGTTCACGATCCGCATCAACAGCCGGAACCTGCTCGAGACGACGGCCCTGCTCGGCGTCCTGGGCGGCTACCTCGCGCTCCTCTGGCGACCCCTCGACGAGGGCGTCCCGCGGCGACGCGTCCTCCTCGCGGGCCTCGGCTTCGGCGCCGCGCTGCTGACCAAGGAGATGACGTTCTTCCTCACGCTGCTGCCGATGGGCTTGCTGTTCCTCGCCGGACGCCCGCTGCCCCGCCGGACGACGCTGGGCGTGGTGGGGGTCGTGGTCGCGACGTACGCGGTGTATCCGCTGACGGTCGTGCTCCTGGGGCTCGGGCCGATCTTCGTGGAGGACAAGCTCTCGGGCGTGCTGCGGTTCCTCGGCCTGGTGAAGACGACCGGGTTCGTCCACGGCCACGGGCCGTCGTTCCTGTCCGCGGTCCTGCGCAACCTCGACGTGTTTGCGACGACCTACACGCTCGTCGCGCTCGGGATCCCGGCGTCCATGCTCCTCGTCTGGAAGGGCGACGACCGCCGCCGCGTCCTCGGAGTCCTGGGCATCAGCGCGTATGCGCTGCTCGCGTACAGCATCGGGCTCGGGACGCTCGAGGAGCAGTTCTTCTACTTCCTCGTGCTTCCCGCGATGCTCTCGGTCCCGGTCGCGTGGGGGCTCTTCTCGCGGATCCTGGACCGGCGCGACTTCTCCGCGGTCCGCCTGTCCCGCGGCCGGCCGCGCGACCTCGGCGGCGCGTACACGGGCGCCGCGCGCGTTGCCCGCGTCGTGCTGCCGGTGGCGCTCGTGGTGTCGGTGGCGTGGAGCTCGTTCGTCTGGACCCAGGTCCGGTTCACCCCCGACGACGGGTACCGCCAGGTCTACGGCTGGCTCCACGCGAACGTGCCCCGCGGCGAGTCGCTCGGCGTGACGACGGACCCGCAGGAGTTCCTGCTCGACGGCTACGTGATCAACCCGGTCTCGAGCGGCGACGAGATCCGCGCGACCAGGTCCACCTACGTCGTGATCAGCGGGAAGCAGATCGCCGACGGCTACACGAAGAACGGCGTGGCCCTCGAGGCATGGCTGCGCGCGAACGGGCGCCCGGTGTTCGTCGTCGACGGACGCACCTACGGGCGGCTCGAGGTGTTCGAGGTCAACCCGCCCGGCGGCTGATCCGTATGATCGCCCGATGACGACGGCCGATCGCCCGCTCCGACTGACCGAGCTCACCGAGTGCGGTGGCTGTGCCGCGAAGCTCGGCGCGGACCTGCTCGCAGAGGCGCTCTCGGGGTTGGGGGCGGGCGTCCAGGGCCGTGCTCCAGCCGACCTGATCGCGGGCCTCGAGCCGCCCGACGACGCGGCCGCGTACCGGGTGAGCGACGACCTGGCGATCCTCGGGACACTGGACTTCTTTCCGCCCCTCGTCGATGACCCGGCCGCGTACGGCGAGATCGCGGCGGCGAACGCGCTGTCGGACGTGTTCGCGATGGGCGGCCGGGTGCTGTTCGCCCTGTCGATCGCCGCGTTCCCCGAGGACTTCCCGAAGCCGGCGCTCGCGGCGGTGTTCGAGGCCGCCGCGGCGAAGGTGCGCGAGGCAGGCGGGATCCTGGCCGGGGGCCACACGATCCGCGACCCAGAGCCGAAGTACGGGCTGGCGGTCATCGGGGCGGCGCACCCGGACCGGCTGTTCCGCAAGGGCGGCGCCCGGCCCGGCGACGTGCTCCTGCTGACGAAGCGTCTCGGGACCGGGCTGCTCGTGAGCGGGCGCCGCCAGGGTCGGACCGTCGATGCCGACCTCGATGCGGCGATCACCCAGATGCGGACGCTCAACCGGACCGCGTCCGAGGTCCTGGCCCGGCACGGAATCCGGGGGGCGACGGACGTCACGGGGTTCGGCCTCCTGGGCCACGGGCTCGAGATGGCCCGCGCGTCCGGCGTCCGGCTGGCGTTGGATGCGGCGGCACTGCCGGCGCTGGACGGGTCGCTGGCGCTTGCCCGCGCCGGCGTCGAGACGGGCGGAGCCGCGCACAACCGGCGGTTCACGGGGCCGTCGCTCGTGGTGGGTGAGGGGGTCGCGGCGGAGCTCGTGACGCTGGCCCACGACCCGCAGACGAGCGGCGGGCTGCTCGCCGCCGTGCCGGCCTCGGGCGTGGAGGGGGTCGAAGCAGACCTGGCGGCGGCCGGTGTGTCGTCCTGGCGCGTGGGGACCGTCGAGGATGGCTCGGGGGTTGCGCTGGCCTGACTGCCGAGGCGACCTCGTCTAGCGTTCGCCGCGTGCGGGTACGCGGCGGTGCCCGCGTGGACCATTCGGCTCGTCACGCATCCTTGCGTGCTTCGGCCTGGCCACGACTGCGTGGTCGGTTGGCGGCGCGGAGCCCATCCAGCGCCGACGGGCTTGACTGGGTAGAGACCGCGGGCCGCGGGATGGCTGTTCGGCCAGCGACTCTACGGTTCCGTGACGGAACGCTTCATGCGTTGCGGGAATGGGTTGTTCCGTGGCAAGGCCGCTCGACGGAACAACCGAGTCGCCACCGGACTATCCCGTTCCGCGACGGAACCGTTGAGTCCCCGGCGGACTAGCGGCCCCGGGCTGGGGCGCGGGGACACGCCAGCAAAGGCGGAGGCGCACCGCGAGCGCCGGGACGCGCGACTGAGCCGGCGTGCACCCGCGACAGCCACTCCCCTTCAGTCCTCGCGCGAGAGCACCACCACGCTGTACGGCCCAAGGGACACGAGCCCGCTCTGCTCGCAGCCGTCCATCGGCTCGCCGTCGGCATCGAGATCGAAGGACTCGTGCCCACCGAACTCCGGGTCGTACACGGCGGAGTCGGTGTTCAGCCGCACGTTCCAGCGGCCAGCGGCGGGGAACCCGACCCGCACGTCGTCGCGTGACTGGTCGGCGAAGTTCGCCACGACCACCGTGTCGTCATGAGGGCCGCCCTCGTGCCAGCGGTGCATGGCGAGCAGCTTGGCCTCGTTGTCGGCACGGAGGATGCGCAGGCCGACCCCTCGCAGGCCGCGCGTGGACCCGTCGCGCGCCCGCCGGAGCGCGATCGTGTCGCGGTGGAGGCGCAGGATGCCGTGGTTCGTCTGCGCCTTGTCCCAGTCCAGCGCGACGGTGTCGTCGAACCAGCGGTCCTCCAGCAGCTCCTGGCCCTGGAAGAGCATCGGGATGCCGGGCGATGTCAGCACCAGCACGGACCCGAGGATCGACCGCTTCTTCGCCCACCAGGAGTCGGCGTCGCCGGGCGAGATGGACTCGGGGACGCGGACCGCACCATTCGCGACGTCGTCGTGCGACTCCGTGTAGATGACCCGCGTGAGCGACGCACCGCGACCTTCGCCCGCGATCGCCGACGCCACGCGGCCGATGTCGCGGTCCGTGTCGCTGGCCGCCTCGAGCGCCGGCCGCACGTCGTA
>JAICUV010000066.1 GCA_025935655.1 Chloroflexota bacterium
AGCACACGACGGTTGACCGCGCGGCGGCTCGATGAGCGAGCACGTCGATGCACGCCCCATCGCGATGATCGCCCGGCGAACGGCGGCTGGGCGAACGGCCGGTCGGGCAAACGGCCGGCTGGGCGAACCCTCGGCGAGCCGGCTGGACGAACAGCGCGTTGGGCGAACGCCCGGCGAGCCGGGCTGGGCGCCTGAGCGGCCGCGTGCCGACCAGCCTGGGCTGAAACGCTCGGAACGGCCGAATCGGTCACAATCCCGGGCATGTGCTTCGACCACGACTCGCGTCCGCCGATCCCCGAGATCGCCGGCGGCGCGCTGGACGCCCAGGAGGTCGAGCTCACGGCCGCCGACGGGAACCGGTTCATGGCGTACCTGGCCCGCGCGGCGGAGCCCACCGGGGCCGGCATCGTCGTCCTCCCCGACGTCCGCGGCCTGGCCCCGTACTACCGCGAGCTCGCGCTGCGGTTCGCCGAGCACGGCGTGGACGCCATGGCGATCGACTACTTCGGGCGGACGGCGGGGATCGGCGAACGGGGCCCCGCGTTCGACCACGCGCCCCACGTCGCCCAGACGACCTACGCGGGGCTCCGGGCGGACATCGAGGCCGCCGCGGCCCACCTGCGCCACGCGGCCGGCACGACGAGCCTGTTCACGACCGGGTTCTGCATGGGCGGCCGGACGGCGTTCCTCACGGCGGGCTTCGGGCTGGGGCTGGCGGGCGTCATCGGCTTCTACGGCTGGCCGACCGGCGCCGCCCGCAACGACACGCCGGCACCGGCAGACGTCGCGGCCACCCTCGACGCCCCGATCCTGTCGATCTTCGGCGGCGCCGACCAGGGCATCACGCGTGAGGCCCGGGACGCCTGGGAGGCCGCCCTGACCGCCGCCGGGCGCGAGCACGAGACGGTCGTGGCGGTCGGCGCCCCGCACTCGTTCTTCGATCGCAAGGCGGACGAGTTCGCGGAGCAGTCCGCCGCGGCGTGGGCCGCGACGCTCGACTTCATCCGGGCGAGGACGGCCGCGGCGTGAGCTTCCTCAAGCGGCTCCTGGGCGGCGGCGCGGACGAGGCGCGTGACACCGAGCTCGATCGGACGCCGGCCGAGCTGCTCGCGGAGGAGCAGGAACGCGATCGTGAGCTGCTGCGCGCCGAGGCCGAGCGCATGGACGACGACTTCCTCCAGCGCCAGCTCCGCTACGCGGACCGATCGTGGACGCCGCCCGCGCAGGGCGGCTCGCGGCGCTCGGACGACGAGGGCGCGGCCGAGGAGTAGCCCTCGTCGTCCGGAAAAGCAGCCCCCAGCGCGAGGGTGCGGCGGAAGAGCGGGCGCCCACCGCGGGATCAGCGCCGGATCACCGCGAGGATCAGCAGGAGCACGACCGCGATCCCGATGACGGGCAGCGCCCCCGACGGCAGCGCCCGGCTCAGCGCATCCACCATGCCGGACAGCGCCGCGCCGATCCCGTTGATCGCGCCGCCGACCAGCCCCGAGATCCCGTCCCCGACCGCACGCCCGAGCCCGTCCATCGCTCGCAGTGTGCGGGCCGCGTCAAGCCGTCGGGCGACGAAGGAGCACAGACGACAGACGAGTGACGACGGACGGCATCGACGGATGACGATGCCGTCCGGCCACTGACGCCCGGTGGCGGGGACGCACTCGCATCGCACCCTCCCGGGATCGGCCACAACCCGGCCGTCAACCCCGATCCCAGGAGTTCCCAACCATGCGATCACTCGTCCGCATCGCCGCCCCCGTCATCGCCGCCGTCGCCATCGCGCTCGGTGGGGCGTCATCCGCCCTCGCAGCCTCGCGGGCGCCGTCCCACTGGTCGCCTCCGCCCGCATCAGCGCCCGTGCATGCGCCGTCCACCTGGATTCCGGGGCCCGCCTTCGACGCATCGCCCGGCTGGCTGGTCAACGACGCGTGGTGCTCCGGCGACGTCGCCTACATGACCTGCTTCGAGGTCACGGGCCGCGTCCAGTTCCTCATCGGCCAGGGCACGAGCGGCATCGTCATCAACGTCCAGACGGACGCCGACCACTACGAGCAGGGCGTGCTCGTGGCATCGGACACGGAGATCTCGCACGAGCGCTTCGCCGTGAACCCGAACGGGACGTACACCACCAACGTGGTGACCCACACGCGGGTCAGCGACGGGGACGCTACCTGCTCCTTCCAGGAGGTGTACCGGATCGTCGACATGGAGCTCGTGACCTCCCACGAGGGCGGCACCTGCGCCTGACCCACGGCACGAACCACGCTCCCCAGGCACGCGCCGGGTCCGCATCGGGCCCGGCGCGTCCGATTCCGGGTCCCACGGGCCCGCCGGTTTGCGTACGCTGACGTGACAACACCCGCACCGGCACCCTGCAGGAGGGGGCGATGAAGGAACGACTCATCGGCGACGACCAGCTGCTGGTCACGGCCGACACCACGATGGGCGACGCGCTCTGGGACTGGGTCGCCGCGGACGCGGCACGCCGGGCCCCGGACGGCTGGCGGATCGCGAACCTCGGCGCCGTGCCGACCTCGCTCCCGCAGCCCGCCGCACCCGGCTACGGCTACCCGCAGGGCGGCGCCGGCGTCGTGTTCTGGATCCTCTACCGCCGGTGAGCTCCGTCCCGGAGCCCGAGTACCCGGCGGAGGACGCGCCGCCCGACGAAGCGGCCGCCAGACCGGCCTCCGACCGCACCCGGGTCCGGCGGCTGCCGAAGCGCGGGCGGTATGACCGCGCGACGCTCGACGCGATCCTCGACGCGGGCGTCATTGCCCACGTCGGGTGGACGGGCGAGGACGGCCAGCCCTATGCGACGCCGACGATCGCCTGGCGCCTCGGCGACCGGCTCTACTGGCATGGCTCGTCCGCGAGCCGGATGCTCCGCGCCACGGGCGGCGTCCGCGTGTGCGTGACCGTCACGCTCCTCGACGGCTATGTCCTTGCCCGGTCCGGCTTCAACCACTCCGTGAACTACCGGTCCGCGATGGTCCTCGGGACGGCGCACGTCGTCACCGACCCGGCCGAGGAGGACGCGGCGCTCGAGGCGTTCATCGACGGCCTCTACCCGGGCCGCTGGGCTCAGCTCCGGCCGATGACGGCCAAGGAGCGCAAGGCCACGACCGTCCTGTGGATGGACCTGACCGAGGCGTCGGCCAAGCTGCGCGCCGAGGAGAACCACGACGACCCCGGCGACGAGACGTGGCCGCTGTGGGCCGGCGTCATCCCGCTGCGCGTCGTGGCAGGCGATCCCGAGGCAGACCCGTTCGTGGGTGAGGGCGCCGAGACCCCCAACTTCCGCCTCCCCGGCGAGCCGCGGTGACCGTCAGCCCTCGCTGATCGTCGGACCCGCGTTCCGCGGCGCGACGACCGCCGTCCGACCGTCCAGCCCCACCGCGGCCGCGGCGTCCGCGAGCGCCCGTTCCACGGGTGCGGCGTCCGCGCCCGGCGCGACGAACGCGAGCACCGTCGAGCCTGCCCCCGAGAGGAACGCGCCCAGCGCCCCGGCCTCGCGAGCCGCCCCGGTCAGCGCGGGCAGCTCCGGGTACGCCACCGCGCGGTAGGGCTCGTGGATGCGGTCCACGGTGAGGTCGGCCAAGAGCTCGAAGCGGCCCGACGCGATCCCCGCGACGCCGATCGCGATCCGGCTCATGTTGCTCACGGCGTCCCGCAGGGGGACCTCGGCCGGGAGGACGCCCCTCATGTCCTCGGTGGAGAGCCGTCGCCCGGGGATGAACAGGACGCACCGGAGGCCCTCGGGGGCGTCGAAGCGGACGGCCTCGACCCGCTGTCCGAGGTGCGCGCTCACCACGAACCCGCCCAGCAGGACCGCGGCCGCGTTGTCGGGATGGGACTCGATGGTCGTCGCGATCTGGAGCAGCCGGAGCGGGTCCACCGCGGACGCGCCGGCCGCACAGGCGAGCGCGTCCCCGAGCACGACCCCGCCGACCGTCGCCGCCGCCGACGAGCCGAGCCCGCGCGACAGCGGGATCCGGTTGTGCATCGCGATCCGCCAGCCGAGCCACGCGGGCGCCGGTCCGAGCTCCACGGCGAGCGCCGCCTCGAGCCCCGCGACGAAGCGGTTGTCGCGGCCCGGCGCGAGGTCGCCCTCGCCCTCGCCGGTCACGTCGAGCCCGATGGTGCCGTCCCCCTCGACCGCCTCGACGGTCACGCGGTTGGTGAGCTCCAGCGCGAGGCCCAGGCAGTCGTAGCCCGCCCCGAGATTCGCCGACGAGGCCGGGACGTCGATGGTCAGCCGCCGGCCGACGAGCTCGCGGTAGCTCACCCCAGCTCCCAGCCCAGCGCCCGCGAGACGCCGAGGACCGTGGGCTCCGCCTCGAGCACCTCCACCGTCAGGCCCGACTCCGCGGTGGTCGGGTCCTTGAGGCCGTTGCCCGTGAGGACGCACACGACGAGCGCGTCGCGTGCGAGCTCGCCCGCCCGGGCCGCCTTCGTCACGCCCGCGACGGAGGCCGCCGACGAGGGCTCGCAGAACACGCCCTCGAGCCTCGAGAGCGCCCGGTACGAGGCCAGGATCTCGTCGTCGGTGACGGCGGCGATGCGACCGCCCGAGATGTCGCGGGCCTTCGTCGCCAGCGACCACGATGCCGGGTTGCCGATCCGGATCGCGGTCGCGATGGTCTCCGGGTGGTCGATGGGGTGGCCCGCGACGAGCGGCGCCGCGCCTGCGGCCTGGAACCCCCACATCGCCGGCGTCGACGCCGCCAGCCCCGCCTCGTGGTACTCGCGGAATCCCCGCCAGTACGCGCTGATGTTGCCCGCGTTGCCCACGGGGATCGCGAGGATATCGGGCGCGCGGCCCAGGTCGTCGACGATCTCGAACGCGCCGGTCTTCTGCCCCTCGATTCGGTACGGGTTGACCGAGTTCACGAGCGTGATCGGGTGCTCCTCCTGCTCCGAGAGCGCACGCACGACCCGCAGCGCCTCGTCGAAGTTGCCGCTCACCGCCACGACCCGCGCCCCGAAGACCAGCGCCTGGAGGAGCTTGCCGATCGCGATCTTGCCGGCCGGCAGGACGACGACGCACTCGAGCCCGGCCGCCGCGGCGTACGCGGCCGCCGACGCGGACGTGTTCCCGGTCGACGCGCAGATGACGCTCCGCGCGCCATCCTCGAGCGCCTTCGCGACCGCCATGACCATCCCGCGATCCTTGAACGAGCCCGTGGGGTTCTGACCCTCGACCTTGAGGTACAGGTTGTCGAGCCCCAGCTCCGCGCCCAGGCGGCGCGCGTGGACGAGGGGCGTGAACCCCTCGCCGAGGCTCACGACCGGCGTCGTCTCGCCGACGGGCAGGAAGGTGCGGTAGCGCTCGACGAGACTCGGGCGGCCGGCGCGCGGGGCGGTCATCGGGTGGCGCTCAGTCGCCCACGGGGTAGCAGGCGCCCGACGGCGCCGCGACGCACTCGCCGGCGACGGGCCGGACCTCGATGGCGGACCGCTCGGCGGCGGCGGGCGAGCCCGCCCACGTGGACCCGAGGCCGCGTGCGATCGAGACGAGGTCGGACAGCACGGCCGCGGCCGCGGCCGGACCGCCGGCGCCCGGACCCTCGAACGCGACCCGGCCCACGGGCAGCCCGTCCACCTCGACACGGTTGAGGACGCCGTCGCAGCGCCCGAACGGCGACTCGGCGGGGACGGCTGTCGGGACCACGGACGCCTCGATGGCGCCGTCCTCCGCGAGCCGCGTCGTGGCGATCAGCCGGAGCACGCGCCCCTCCGCGGCGAGCGCGGCCACGTCCTCGGCGGTGACGCCGGTGATCCCGGGCAGCCCCGGCGCGCCGGTCGTCGTGCCCGGGCGGTTGGACACGGCCGCGGGATCGATCCACGCTCCGAACGCGAGCCGGGCGAGGATCACGAGCTTGTTGAGCGCGTCCAGCCCCTCGACGTCCGCGGTCGGATCGGCCTCGGCGTAGCCCTTCGCCTGGGCCTCGGCGAGCACCTCCGCGTAGTCGCGTCCCTCGCGCGTCATCGCGGTGAGCATGTAGTTGGTGGTGCCGTTGACGATCCCCCGCACGCGGGCGATGCGGTTCGCCGCCAGGTCCTGCGCGATCGGGCCGAGGAGCGGGATCCCCCCGCCCACCGCGGCCTCGAACCGGAACGGGACCCCGGCCTCGCGCGCCAGCCGTTCGAGCTCCGGGCCGTAGTGCGCCACGATGTGCTTGTTGGCCGTCACCACGCTCTTGCCGTGCTGGAGCGCCGCCGCCACGAGCGTGTGCGCGGGCTCGGCGCCGCCCATCGTCTCCACGATGACGTCCACGTCGGTGCTCGCCACGAGGTGCGCCGGCGCGTCGGTGAGCAGCGCCTCCGGGATGCCGTTGGCGATGGCCCGCTCGGTGAACTTCTCGGCGACCGCGGTCAGCACGAGGGGTGCCCCGTCCGACGGCATGAGGCGCGGCGACCGCTCGAGGAACGCGCGGACGACCTCGCGGCCGACGGTGCCGGCGCCGATGACGCCGACGCGCAGGGGCTGGATGCTCATGGGTGGGCGGGCTCCGATGGGGCTGCGGCTGTGCGGGCCGATGGTATCGAACGCGCCTCCTTCCGCGCCCCGGGCGCCGACGCCCGGATTCGCTCCGCTACACTCCGGCCGATGACCGTCGAGCTCGCTCCCCTGCCCGCGCCGCTGGCCGGCCCGCCCGCGCGCCCGCGGATCTTCTCCGGCATCCAGCCGTCGGGGATCGTCCACCTGGGCAACGACCTCGGCGCGATCCGGAACTACGTGATGCTCCAGTACGAGTACGAGGCGATCTACTGCATCGTCGACTACCACGCGCTCACGAGCACCCACGACCCCGTCGCCATGCGCCAGCGGACGCGCGAGATGGCGGCCAGCCTCCTGGCCCTGGGCCTGGACCCGGAGCGGTGCACGCTGTTCGTCCAGAGCCACCGGCCCGAGCACACGGAGCTCATGTGGCTGTTCGCCACGGTCACGCCGGTCAGCTGGCTCGAGCGGACGCCGACGTACAAGGAAAAGAAGCAGAACCAGCCCGACGACATCAACCACGGGCTGCTGACCTACCCGGTCCTGCAGGCGGCCGACATCGCCATCTACAAGGCCGGGCTCGTGCCGGTGGGCAAGGACCAGGCGGCGCACCTCGAGCTCAGCCGCGAGATCGTCCGTGCGTTCAACCATCGCTACGGCGAGACGTTCCCGGAGGCCGAGGCCGTGTACACCGAGGCGCCGGTGGTGCTGGGCACGGACGGCGTGAAGAAGATGTCGAAGTCGGTGGGCAACACCATCGAGATCCTGGGCTCGCCCGAGGAGATCCGGCGCCAGGTCATGTCGATGGTCACGGACACCAAGCGGATCCTGCGCACGGACCCGGGCCGGCCCGAGGTGTGCAACGTGTGCCAGCTCCACCGGTTCTTCGGCGACGACTGGGAGGAGATCCAGGACGGCGAGCGGACCGCGCGCACGGGCTGCGTGGACACGAAGAAGCTGCTCGCCGAGCGGATCACGAAGCACTACGCGGCGGCCCGCGAGCGCTACGCGGAGCTGATGGCGAACCCGTCCGAGATCGACGGGATCCTCGAGGCCGGGGCGGACCGCCTCAAGCCCAAGGCCGCGGCCACGATGGCCGAGGTCCGGGAGAAGATGGGCCTCCGCTAGTCACGAACTGGCACGCGGATCGCCCTTTCCGGCACGCGCCGGGCATCGTAGGCTGAGGGCATGCCCATCGAGCTGACGGAGCGCCAGCGCCGCCTCGTCGACACGGCGCTCATCTTCGCGGTCATCGCGCTCGGGTTCATCGTGGTCGGGGACCTCGCGAACGTGTTCTACGCGTTCGGCGACATCCTGCTGCTGTTCTTCCTGGCCTGGCTGCTGTCGTTCGCGCTGCTGCCGCTGATCAACGGCGTGACCCGGGTCGTCCCGCGGATCCCGCAGGGCGGCGCGGTGATCATCGTGTACATGACGATCGTGATCCTGCTCCTGGCGGTGATCATCCAGGCGTCGGCCTCGCTGGCCACCTCGATCGGCCAGTTCATCCATGACGCGCCGCGGTTCGAGGACCAGCTGTCCAACCTGCTCGCGGACGTCCAGTCGCGGCTCGCCGCGCTCGGGTTCCAGGTCGACCTCGTGAACCAGGCCCCGAGCATCGTGGAGAACCTCCAGCAGTGGGCGCTCGAGCTCGTCGGCCCGCTCCAGTCGCTGGCGGTCGCGAGCATCGGGATCATCGGCAACATCCTGATCCTCGTGATCCTGTCGATCTACATCGCGGTCGATCGCGACGCCATCACCGCATTCCTGTACCGGCTCGTCCCGCCGGGCTTCGTGACCGAGGCGCGGTTGCTCCAGACGAGCACGGCGCGCTCGTTCGGCGGGTTCATCCGCGGGCAGGGGCTGATGGGCCTCGCGATGGGGGCGGTCACGGCGGTCGTCAACATCGTGTTCGGGCTCGAGTACGCGGCCCTGACCACCGTCGCGGCCGGCGTCCTGCACGCGATCCCGTTCTTCGGGCCGTTCGTGTCGTGGATCCCGCCGGTGGCCGTCGCGCTGCTGTTCCAGCCGTCGGCCACGCTGCCGGTGCTGATCATCATGGCGATCGGCTGGTTCGTGACGATGAACATCCTCCAGCCGCGGATCATGTCCGGCGCCGTCGGCATCCACCCGATCGTGGTCCTCGCGTCGGTCATCATCGGCCTCCGCATCGCGGGCATCCCCGGCGCGATCTTCGGGATCCCGATCGCCGCGGTGCTGTCCGCGTTCTTCTTCCACTGGTACGGGCGGTCACGCGAGAACGGCACCGTGACCGACCGGGCGACGAAGCGCCTCGCGGCTCGCGAGGGCCGCGACGTCCGGCGGCCGAGAGAGCCCGTGCCCGGCGTGGACGAGGACGTGGACGAGGTCGCCGGCGCTCCCGCGCCATCGGTGCCGCCGGTGACGCCCGTGACCCCGTCCGTGACGACCGCGGTGCCCGCCGTCACGCCCGCCGCCCCGCCACCGGCAGCCATCGGGGGCGAGGGGGAGCGATGAGCCCGGGCCCGGAGGAGGCGAAGGCCGAGCAGCCGGAGATGACCCGGGAGCGCGCCAGGACCGAGCGCCGGGACCTGGACCTCGAGCGCGGCGAGCCGGTCGCGGGGCAGCGCGGCGCCCGACGGTCGCTCAAGCGGATGGGCCGCCCGCTGGGCGACTGGACGTCCCGGCCGCGGATCCTCGTCACCAACGACGACGGCATCGAGAGCCGCGGCATCCTCGCGCTCAAGCGGGCGCTCGACCCGATCGGCGATGTGACGGTCGTGGCCCCCGACACCAACCAGTCCGCGGTGGGCCACCAGAAGACGCTGATGCGGCCGCTGCGCGTCCGCGAGCGCACGCTGGCCGACGGGTCGATGGGCTACTCGGTCGACGGCTCGCCCACCGACTGCGTGAGCCTCGCCTTCCTCGGCTTCTTCGAGGAGCGGTTCGACCTCGTGGCGTCAGGGATCAACTACGGCGCGAACCTCGGCGACGACATCACGTACTCCGGCACCGTCAGCGCGGCGATGGAGGCCGTGATCAACAGCTGCCCCGCGTTCGCGGTGAGCCAGGAGTACGTCGAGGAGGTCGACTTCTCGCTGGCGGCGGTGGCGTCGGCCATCGTCGCCCGCAACATCCTGGAGCACGGCCTCAAGCGCGGCGAGCTCATCAGCGTCAACGTGCCCGGCGTCTCGGTGGAGGACTGCGAGGGCATCGAGATCACCCGCGTCGGACGGCGGATCTACCAGGACGAGCTGACGATGCGCAAGGATCCGCGTGGGATCCCCTACTACTGGATCGGCGGCCCGGCGCCGTCCGGGATCAGCATCCCGGGCACGGACTTCAACGCGGTCGTGCACCGGCGGGTGTCCGTGACCCCGATCCACCTCGACCTGACGGGCCGGCGGCTGCTGCGCCAGCTCCAGGAGTGGGACTGGAGCCTGGAGGACCCGACGGCGAAGGCGGCCGAGCACGCGGATCCCGGCGCGGGCGGCGAGGGCGGGGCGCCGGCCCTGGAGCAGGCCCGGATCGCCGAGGAAGCGGAGCTCGACCGCCGCTAACAGGGCCGCGACGAGGCGGGGCCGCGCGGGAGCCGGGCCCGGGGCCGCAGGAGGCACGTCGCCATCGTCATCCGTCGATTCGGGGTGACGATCGGCGCCCAGTGGCGCGGTGCCCGCCGCCAGCGACGATGCGCGCATGAACGCGAGCGTCCCCGCCACCTGGCACGCCCCCGATCGGCCCGGGTATGACCCGACCGCCGAGCGGACGGTCGCGCGCGTGCTCCCGATGCTGGGCGACGAGCGCGTCGTGTGGCTGTCCACGGTCCGCCCGGACGGGACGCCGCACCTCGTGCCCACCTGGTTCCTGTGGGACGGCACCGCGATCACGGTGTTCTCGAAGCCCGACGCGGTCAAGGCCCGCAACCTGCGCGCGAACCCGCGGCTGATGGTCGCCGTGGGCGATCCCGAGGACGACTTCTCGGTCGGCCTCATCGAGGCCGAGGCGACGCGGATCGAGGGCGACGCCGTGGTGCCCGACGCCTTCTTCGCGAAGTACGCGGCCGAGATGGGCCCGGGCCGCCTGGACCGGGAGACATTCCGAACGCTGTACACCGAGTCGATCCGGATCGTGCCCACCCGCTTCCTCGCCTGGCACGGGCGGGGCGCGCCGGCGAGCGCAGCGCCGGCCCCGGCCGCAGTTGCAGGCGCGTCGGCCGCCGGGCTCGCGGCCCGGATCGCAGCCGGCCTCGACCGGGTCCGGGCCCGACTCCGGGGCGTCGCGGCCGGATCTGTCGCGGCGACGGCATAGCACGCGACCACCCAATCGCCATCTCGCCTTGCCCGACGGGCGAAGATAGGGCCGACGCCGCGGGACCCGCGGCGCGTCCCACGGGGAGATGACGCCATGGACGACCTCGGCAAGATGCTCGGCTCGCTCGGAGGTGACACCGGCGCGGGTGCGCAGCCGCAGCTCGCGGGCGCCCTCGGCGGCCTCATCGACGGCCAGGGCGGGCTCGAGGGACTGCTCGGTCAGCTCAGCAGCGCCGGCCTCGGCGACCAGGTGGCGTCGTGGGTGAGCACGGGACCCAACCAGCCGGTCGATCCACAGCAGCTCGCCGGCGCGCTCGGGCCGGACACCGTCAACCAGCTCTCGGCGAAGACCGGCCTGTCCGTGAGCTCGCTGCTGCCGATGCTGGCCGCGTTCCTGCCCCAGATCATCAACGCGCTCACGCCGGACGGGAAGGTGCCCGCCGGTGGCGCCGGGGGCGGCATCGACATCGGGAGCATCCTGTCCGGCCTCGGTGGGGCCGCGGCGGGCGGGTCGTCCGCCGGATCATCAAGCCAGGCCGGGTCCGTCCCCGACATCGGCAAGATCCTGGGCGGCGGGTAGCAGAGACCATCCCCGCGAATCGAGAAGCCGCCGGGCAGCCCGGCGGCTTCGTCGTCTCAGCGGATCGCGCGGATCAGCGGCGGCGCTTGTGGTCCGCGATGACCTCCTGCGCCGCGTTGCGTCCGGGTGCGCCCGTCACGCCGCCACCCGGGTGCGCCCCCGAGCCCGCGAGGTACAGCCCCGACACGGGCATCCGATAGCGCGCCCAGCCGAGGAGCGGCCGCCACAGGAAGAACGAGTCGAGGGCCGGCTCCGCGTGGAGCGGGTGGCCGCCGGTGAGGCCGTACTCGGTCTCGAGGTCGCCGGGCGTGAGGACCTGGCGCGCCGTGACGAGCTTCCCGATCCCGGGCGCCACGGTCTCCAGCGTCTTGATCGCGAGGTCGCCGATCGCCTCGCGGCTGGCGGCCCAGTCGCCGTCCGGCGCAGCCTTGGGCATCCACTGGACGAGGACGCTCATGACCTGGGTGCCCTCGGGCGCCCCGGCGACCAGCGACGGGTCCACGAGCGAGGGGATCGTCGCCTCGAGGATGGGCTGCTCGCTGATTCCGCCGTGCTTGGCCGCGTCGAACGCGTGCTCCATCGCGTCGATCGACGTCGTGTTGACCTGGATCCTGCCCCGGAGCAGGCGCGGATCGCCGCCGGCAGCGGGAAACACCGGCGTCCCCGACAACGCGAGGTTGACCTTGGCAACCGAGCCCGGCGTCCGGATGTTGCCGGCGCGCCAGCGCATCGACGGTCCGACGGTCACCGGGTCCACGAGCGAGGTGAGGAGCTGCTTGGGGTCCAGGCCGGACACGACGCGGCGCGCGGCGAGCTCCTCGCCGCCCTCGAGGACGACGCCGGTGACGGCCCCGTCGTGCGTGGCGACGTGCGCGACGCGGGCGCCGGTGCGGATCTCGGCGCCCGCGGCGAGGGCCGCGGCCGCGATCGCCTCGGACAGCGCCGAGGGGCCGCCCTTCGCGTACACGGTCTCGCCCGCGGCACCGCCGTCGTTGCCCGCGGCGTCGGAGAGCAGGACCTGGGTGGAGCCCGCGGACCACGGGCCCATCGCCGTGTACCGGACGCCCCGCCACGCAGTGGTGGCGCGGATCGCCTCGGTCTCGAACGACTCGGCGACGAAGTCCGCGGCCGCCATCGCGAGCACGCGCAGGATCGTGCGGCCGTCGTGCTTGCCCAGGCCGCGGAACGCCCGCCCGAGCCGGAGGCCCAGCAGCGCGTCCCCGAACCCGGGGGCCTTGATCTCGGGCGGGGCCTCGTCGCCGAGGTCGGCGAGGAAGTGGCTGAGCGCGCGGACCCGGCGGTCGTACTCGACGTAGGCGGTCGCGTCGTCGTCTGACCAAGCGCGCAGCGAGTCCACGGTCCGGGCGTGGTCCGCCCACAGCGTCACCGCGCGGCCGTCCGGCTGCGGGGCGAAGACACGGACCTCGGGCGCGACGAGGGCCATCCCGTGCTTGCCCAGCTCGAGCTCGCGCGCGACGGCGGGGCGCAGTCGTCCCACCGTATGCGCGAGCGACGGGGCGCGGACGCCGGGCGCCAGCTCCTCGGTGACGGTGGCGCCGCCCACGCGGTCCCGCGCCTCGAGGACGAGGATCCGCATGCCGGCCCGTGCCATGTACGCGGCGGCGACGAGCCCGTTGTGGCCGGCGCCGATGACGATCGCGTCGTAGCTGGTGGTCGAGGTCGTCATGTCAGGCAACCTTCCGGCCGCTGGACTTGAGGACCTCGAGCGCGGCGAGGCGCCCGTTGGCGCCCATGAGGCCGCCGCCCGGGTGGGTGGACGACCCCGAGAGCCACAGGTTCTGCACGGGGGTCCTGAACCGCGCGTATCCCGGGACCGGCCGGTTGAAGAACAGCTGCTCGAGCGAGAGCTCGCCCTGGAAGATGTTCCCCTCGGTGAGGCCCATCGTCCGCTCGATGTCGAGCGGGGTGAGCACCTGGCGGCCGATGATGATGTCCCTGATGTTCGGCGCGAACTCCGCGATCCGGTTGATCACCGCGTCCCCGAACTGCTCCCGGTTGCCGTTGTCGTCCCAGGTGCCCAGCTCGGGCGCCAGCTTGTACGGCGCGTACTGGACGAAGCACGAGATCACGTGCTTGCCGGGAGGCGCCATCTGGGGATCGACCAGCGTCGGGATGATCATGTCGATGTACGGACGCTCGCTCCAGTGCCCGTACTTCGCGTCGTCATAGGCCTGCTCCATCTCCTCCATCGTCGGGGAGAAGGAGATCGCGCCCCGGAGGTGCTCGCCCACGCCGGGCATGCACGTGAAGTCCGGCAGCCGGTCCACGGCGAGGTTGACCTTGCCCGAGCTGCCGCGGAACTTGAACCGGCGGACCTCCTGCTCGAACTCGGCGTCCAGCGACCCGGGCTCCAGCAGATCGAGGAACGTGACCTTCGCATCGGCGGAGGAGAGGACGTGCGACGCCTCGATCTCCTCGCCGCTGGCCAGGACCACGCCCGTCGCCTTGCCGTTCTTCACGACGATCCGGGCGACCGGCGCCTCGGTGCGGATCTCCGCGCCCAGCGCCTGCGCCGCACGGGCGATCGAGTAGCTCACGCCGCCCGTGCCGCCCTTCGGGATGCCCCACGCGCGGAACGCGCCGTCGA
>JAICUV010000051.1 GCA_025935655.1 Chloroflexota bacterium
CCCCCGCGGCCCTCCCGCGGCCCCGCCGTCGGCCCCGCGATGCCTGCGAGTACTCATCGGCGGGTCCAGGGCCGTGTTCGGCGGTCCGTCATGACGCGGACGCATCGCAGCGCGCCCAGGGGGGCGGAAGCGCCCGATAAGGCGCCGTTGAGCCGCTGAATGTGTACTGCCAGGCATGGACAGGGTCGGGGAACGCCACGTCGCGGACACCAGGCGACGCCTCCTGCGGCGCATCGGAACGGACCTCCGCCGAATGCGCGAGGACGCCGGCGTCTCGCAGGCCGCGGTCGCCCGGTCGGCCGGCGTCAACCAGGCGTACGTGTCGCGGATCGAGGCGGGCAACGCGGAGCCCTCCGTCGAGGTCCTGCTGCGCCTCGGCCTCGCCCTCTCCGCGGACCTTGGATTCCGCTACTACTTCCCGAACACCGGCCCGCGCATCCGCGACCACCTCTCGGCAACGATGGGGACCGCCCTCGCCGACGCGCTCCACCCGCGCTGGCGGCTCTCCGCCGAGGTCGCTGTCTACCGCCCGGTGCACGGTGTGATCGACGCCGTCCTCGAGGAGCGCGACGGCGCCGTGTCGGTCGAGACCGAACTGCACAGCCAGGTCCGTCGCGTGGAGCAGCAGGTGCGGTGGCAGGGCCAGAAGGCGGACGGACTCTCGATGCTGCCCGGCCACGAGGGCCGTCGTGTCCAGGCTGCTCGTGCTCCGCAACACCCAGGCGAACCGCGATGCGATCCGGGCCGCGCGCGGGATCATCGAAGGTGCCTATCCCGCCCGGACCGCCGACGCCGTGGCTGCCCTGCGAGGCGTGTCGCGGTGGCCGGGAGCCGCGATCGCCTGGATGACCGTGGAGGGCGGCCGCGGTCGCCTGCTCGATGGGCCGCCCCGAGGGGTGAGCGTGGGACGCTAGCGCGTCAGGCGGCGGGCGCGGCCGTGACGCTCTCGATCTCGTGGCCGAGGGCGACGTCGGGCATCGCGCGGATGGCGATCGCGAACGCCACCGCCGCGGCGGCGAGGATCAGCCAGTAGGTGACGGTGAGCCCGGATGAGAGGGCGGCCGCGGTCGCGTCGCGGGTCGCGGCATCGAGGCCCGCGCGCGCCGACGGGTCCAGGATGGCCGAGGAGGCGGAACCCACGAACGCCGTGAGCACGCCGCCCATGACCCCGACGCCCACGGCGCCGCCGATCGTCCGGCTGAACTGCACGAGGCCGGTGGCCGTGGCGCGGCGGTCCCAGGTGACCGCGCCCTGGATGACGACCAGCAGCGTCGTGGACGTGAGGCCCATGCCGATCCCGATCAGCGCGCAGGCGCCGGTCGCGAACCACAGCGTCTCGAACCGGCCGAGCTGGGTCAGGAGCAGCCCCCCGCCGACGAGGAGCCCGGTGCCCACCAGCACGATCGGCCGCGCCCCCGTCCGCAGCAGCAATCGCCCGGCGACGACGGACGCGATCGGCCAGCCGAGCGACATCGCGGCCACGACCGCGCCCGCCTCGACGGCCGTCCCGCCATAGACGCCCTGGACCATCGGGGGCACGTAGGTCGTCACGCCGAACATCACGATGCCCGCGAGGGCGCCGATGCCGAGGCCCGCCCGGACGAGCGGCGCGCGCACGAGGTCGAGGGCGATGAGCGGCTCGGGGACGCGCCGCGAGTTGGCCACGAACGCCGCGAGCAGCAGGCCGGCGCCGACGAGCAGCCCGATCGTCAGCGGCGACGCGAGCCCGAACCCGAGGCTGCTCCCGGACACGGCCAGGAGCAGCAGCACGATCCCGCCCGTGAGCAGGAGCGCCCCGAGCCAGTCGATCCGCTGCGGCCGCCGCTCGAAGTGCTCGTGGAAGGCGAACCAGATGATCCCCGCGGCCGCGATCCCGACCGGCAGGTTGATGACGAACACCCACGGCCAGCCCACCGTCGTCGTGATGAGGCCGCCGAGCGCCGGGCCCACGATCGCCGCAACGCCCCAGACCGCCGAGAACACGCCCTGCATCCGGGCCCGTTGCCGGGACTCGAAGATGTCGCCGGCGATGGTGAACGAGATCGGCTGGAGCGCGCCCGCGCCCAGGCCCTGGACCGCACGGAAGGCGATGAGCTGGGGCATCGACGTCGAGAAGCCGCACAGGACGGATCCGACGACGAACAGGCCCAGGCCGAACAGGAACACGGGCTTGCGACCGTACGCATCGGCGAGGCGGGAGAAGATCGGCACCGTCGTGGTGGACGTGACGAGGTACGCGGTGAACACCCACGAGTACTCGGCGAGCCCGCCCAGCTGGCCGATGATCGTGGGCATGGCGGTCCCGACGACGGTCAGGTCGAGGGCCGCGAGCGAGATCGCGGTCATGAGGCCGACCGTGACGACGAGCTGGTCGCGACGGAGCGGCGGGATCGGGCTGTCGTCGACCTGTGTCACGGACCGAGGATAGGACGGTCGGCGCTGACGCGAGAATCGAAGCGGCGGACCCGGAGGCCCGCCGTTTCGTGCCCCAGTCAGCGTCGCGGCGGAGGGGGAGGAGAGCTCCGCGTCGCTGGCCAGTGTGTCATGGTGCCGTCCGGACGTCCCCTCGGGAGAGGACCGGGATGCTGCCGGCCGGTCGTCATCTCTGACGCTGTCCACTCTGGCGCAGCGGGCGGCGGCGGCGCAGGGCCCTCGGTCCCGAAGGCGCCGTGACGTTCCGGGCCGTCCGGCAGGGTGCGGTCCCTGCAAAGGTCACCCAACGGGCCCCCGGGGCCGGTCAGCGGGGCGGCAGTGTGCCCTCGATGGCCCACGGGTCGTCGCGGCGGACGTCCGCCGGCACGCGCCCCAGGTCGAAGCCCGCAGCGGACAGCAGCCGGCCCGCGACGGCCATGCGCAGCGCGACGTCCAGGGGCGCCACGACGTCGCGTTCGGCGACGTTGACGGCGGCGGTGATCCCGTGCCCGGCCGGCCGATCGGCCACGAGGCGTGCGAGCAAGGCGGCCCCGATCCCCTGTCGGCGATGGCTCGGCGCGACCCCCAGGGCGAGCAGCAGCTCGCCCGACCCGCCCCCGCGGACGGGCGCCGCGACCGCGGCCCCGACGAGCACGTCGCCCGCGACCGCCCCCACGACGCGAGCACCGGCGGCGATCGCCGACCGCAGGATCGCCAGCCCGTCCACCGGGTCGAACGGCGGGACCGTGCGCGGTGCGAGGCGCAGCCGCCCCAGGTCGTCCGCGGCGAGCGGCCGGATCGTCGGTGTCGTCGCGGCGCCCGCGGCCTGCGGCATCGCCCGGTCCGCGCGAGGCCCGCTCGCCGGGCCGTGGACCTGGCGGCCGGCCCACGACAGCGACGGTGACCACCAGCCGCGGTCCTCGGCCTCGCGCACCAGCGCCGGCAGCGCGACCCGACGGACGCGCTCGAGCGTGCGCAGCGACTCCTCGTTCGCCGCGACCTGCTGCGAGCCCACGGGCTGGCCCGCGTTCGGAGCATCGAGGAAGGCCGGCGGCATCCCGGGCGTCCCGAACGCCGCGGCGTCATCCTCCCACCGGTCGCGCCACTCGACCGGCGTCGCGTCCTCGGGCTCGCGGTGGGCACCCGCGAGCCAGGTGAGCGCCCAGGTGCGGGGCACGACCCGGTAGGCGTCGTATCCCCCGCCGCCGGTCGCCAGCCAGCGGCCGGACGCCCAGCGGTGCGCGACCGCGTCCACGAGCCGGGCCGCGTCGGCGTGCGCGGTCGTCGTGACCCGCAGGTGGGCCAGCGGGTCCCACGCGTGCGAGTCCGCCCCGTGCTGCGACACCACGACGTCCGGGCCGAACACGGCGGCGAGCGTCGGCAGCAGCGCGCGCACGCACGCCAGCCACGCCGTCTCGCCCGTGAAGGGCTCCAGCGGGACGTTCACGGACGAACCGGCCGCGGCCCCCTCCCCCACCTCCTCCACGAACCCCGTCTCCGGGAACAGGTAGCGGCCGCTCTCGTGGAACGACAGCGTCAACGCGCCGGGGTCCGCGTACGTGATCACCTGGACGCCGTCGCCGTGGTGGACGTCGAGGTCCACGTACAGGACGCGCAGGCCATCCGCGCGGGCACGCACGACCGCGAGCGCGGGGTCGTTGTAGATGCAGAACCCCCACGCCTTCGCCGGCATCGCGTGGTGGAGCCCGCCGCCCGGCTGATGGGCGTGCTCCGCGTCACCCCGGAGGATCGCTTCCATCGCGCGGAGGGAACCCGCGGCAACGATCGCCGCGGCCTCGTGCATGCCCTCGAACGCGGGCTGGTCCGACAGCCCGACGCCCATCGCGCCGGGCAGCGTGGGATCCGTCGAGAACCGCTTGACCTGGGCGAGGTACGCGGGGACGTGGACACGCAGCAGCTCGTCGTCCGGCGCGGGGTCCGGCGCCAGCCCCGGCTCCGCGCCCACCGCCCGCAGGAGGTCAATCCCGGGCCCGAACCGTTTCGGCGTGAGCGGGTGATGCGGCCCGAAGTCGTACTCGAGCGAGCGCGGCCCGTACACGAGCAGCGGCCCGTCGCTCCGCGGAGTGGCAGCCATCCCGGCACGATACCGCCGTAGAGGTCGGGTGGGCGATGCCGCGGCTGGACACGATCCGGAACGACGTCCCCGTGGCCGCGCGGATGCCCGGCGCCCACCGGCCGCCCGCGCGTTGAGCTCGGCGACCATCGATGCCTGCCAGGACTCATTGGCGGGTCGAACGGACGCGATGGCCCCGAATTCGCGCCGCTCAGGAGCTGGCGATGCCTGGTGGGCCTCGGCGGGCCCCCAGCGCGGCGTTGGGCCCGCGAATGAGTACCGACAGGCATGGCGCGCCGGGATGCGAGAGCGACGGCGCAGAGGCAACGGGCAGCGAGCGGGGGCGCGAGAGCCGGGGCAGAGGGCGGCGCGCCGATGCGGGGGCGCCGAGGCGGGGCGCTGCGGCGGGGGCGCAGGGCCGCTGCTACCATCCGCGCATGGACATCGCCATCGTCCTCGTCATCGTCCTCGTCATCGTGCTCGTCTGGCGCGGCCCGAAGACGCTGCCCGCGCTGGGCAAGGCGTTCGGGCAGGGCGTCAAGGAGGCGCGCAAGGAGATCGACGGGATCAAGAGCGACGCCGAAGCCCCCGACGACACGACCCCGACGACCCCGACCACGCCCACCACGCCGACGCCCCCGACGCCCCCGACGACGCCGACGACGCCGACGACGCCGTCCTGACGATCGCCTAGCGGCGCGCCTCGCGCCCGCAACCGAGCACCACGCCCACCTCCTCGACCAGGTACCCGAGCGCGTCCGCGCGGCCCCCGGGGTCTGCGATCGCGCGGACGGTGAGGTCCGCGGCATCGACGGTCTCGCCCGGCACGATGGTCGTCAGCGAGGCGGCCAGCTGCCGGTGCGCCGTCGCGGGGCCCAGCAGCGGGACGCCCAGGCGGAGCGCCATCCCCTCCCCGCCGCCCGCGCACGCCGGGTCGGACGAGCTCACGAGCACGGCCACGACGCGCGCGCCGCGTCGCGCCACGACGTCCAGCACCGCGTCCGCCGCCTCGTCCGACGGATCACCCGGGTCCACGACAACGCACGACCGCTGCCCCACCACCCACGTCCGCCCGGCCGCGCCAGGGACGCCGCCGGCACCACCGACGTCGATCGCCGTCACCGTCCCTGCGTCGTCCACGATCCGCACGGCCGGGGCCGGGGCCGGGCCCCGCGGGGCGAGCGCATGGACGTCGTCACGGGCCCGGACGCCTGCCAGCTGCTGGAGGGTCGCCGAGGTCGGCATCCACAGCTCGATCCGGCCATCGGCCATGGCGTCGAGCGCGGCGAGCGGCGAGATCCACTCGTGGGCCACGACCTCGCCACCGTGAAACGAGGGCACGGCCCCGTCCGGGAGCCACGCCACGAAGAACCGGGCGTCGTACCGGCGCGGAACCACGGGCGGCGTGACCCAGCGCGAGAGCGGGACCAGCCAGTCGCCGCGGAGCGTGACGTCGCGGGCGAGGATGAGGTCGGCGAACCCAGCCCCGGCCGCGGCCGCCGGCGAAGGGAAGCGCCGCGCGTCGAGGCCGCTGGCGAGCAGGATCCCCGATTCCTCCCACGCCTCACGGATCGCGGCGACCGCAAAGGCCGGGCCGTGGAGGCCCGCCGGGTCGCCGTCGGGCGACGGGACCAGGCGCTCCAGCAGGCGCGGGTCGGCATCGCCATCGTCGAGCGCACCGCCCGGGAAGACGTGCAGCCCCGGGCCGAACGCCATCGTCGGGGGGCGATGGGTGAGCAGGACCTCGGGTCCGCCCGGCGCCTCACGGAGGATCGCGACGGTCGCCGCCGGTCGGGGCGTCGCCGGCGGGTCGGTCACGGCCGGTCCGCGAGCGCGAGGGTGAACGTGTACAGGTGCACCCCGGGGATCGGGTCGAGGTCGCGGGTGGGGTCGCGGACGAAGCCCATCCGCGCGTACAGGCGGTGCGCGGCGTGCATCGCCGGCGTGGACGTGATCGCAACGCCGCGGCGCCCGTCGGCGACGGCCCGCTCCACGCACGCCGCCGCCAGCCGCTCCCCGATCCCGCGGCCGCGGGCGTCCGGGTCCACGCCCAGCATCCGGAACCCGGCCTCGCCCTCGGCCTCGGTCTCGGCCCACGGGTTCTGGTGGTCGGGCACGTAGGTCACCGACCCGAGGATCCGGCCGTCGCCGTCGACCGCGACGAGGACCGGGCACGTCCGGGCGCGCTCGCGCGCGTCGCGGATCTGGTCCAGGTAGGCCCGGTGCCGCGGGCCGTAGTCGGCGATGTACGCCTCGGCGACCACCGCGCCCGCGGCGTCGAGCTCGTCCTCGCGAGCCTCTCGCACGACGACTCCCGGGGCGCGGTCGGCAGGCCTCATGCGCCGAGCAGCAGGGCCTCGAGCGCCTCCGGCTCGTTGACCGGCTGGCGGCAGGCGAAGTCGCGGCACACGAAGGCGGTGGGGCGGCCGTTGAGCGCGAACCGGTCGCGCAGGAGCGGCACCGAGGTGGAGGCGGTGTCGCCCGAAGCGGCGAGCACGCGGAACGGGGCGTAGCCGCGGTTGGCCACGTCGAGCAGGCGGCGCGTGTCCGGGTCGCCCGGCCCGCCGACGATCGCCACCTCGGTCAGGCCGGCGTGCGCGACGTCCAGGGCGCACAGCCACTGGCCGAACCCGGTCGGGTACCGCTCGAGGTATGGCCCAGCCGTCGCGAGCGCCCGCTCGGCGGCCACGCGATACGAGCCGTCGCCAGTCAGCGCCGCGAGCCGCAACAGGACGGTGGTGGCCATCGCGTTGCCCGAGGGCGTCGCGTTGTCCTGGATGTCCTTCGGGCGGATGACCAGGCGCGGGCCGTCGTCGGGCGTGTCGAAGAACCCGCCGGCCGGGTCCGCGAACGCCGTGACGATCACGCCGACGAGCGAGACGGCGTCCCGGAACCAGCGCTCGTCGAACGTCGCCTCGTACAGGCTCAGGAGCCCGTCGGCGAGGTTGGCGTAGTCCTCGAGGACGCCGTCCGCGGTCGCCCGACCGTCCTTCCACGAGCGCCGGAGGCGGCCTTCCGGCGTGCGCAGCCCGGTGAGGACGGCCGCCGCCGCCGTCCTCGCGGCGTCGAGGTAGCGAGGCGCACGCGCGGCGAGCTGCGGGTCTTCCGCCGCGGACATCAGCCGCCCGGCCTCCGCGAACGCGGCGATCGCCAGCCCGTTCCAGCCGGCCAGCACCTTGTCGTCGCGCGCGGGCTGGGGCCGCCCGGAGCGCCGGGCGAGCAGCGTCGAGCGCGCGGCGGCGAGCGCCTCCGCGACGACACCGGGCTCGAGCCCGAACATGCCCGCGAGCGCCGCGTCGTCGCGCACGCGGGACAGGATGGTCCGGCCCTCCCAGTTGCCGGCGTCGGTCACGCCGTAGGCGGCCGAGAACAGCGCGGGGTCGTGGCCCGCGGTCGCGAGGACCTCGCGAACCTCCGCCGCGGTCCACGTGAACGTCGCCCCCTCCTCGCCCTGGGTGTCGGCGTCCTGGCTGGCGGCGAACCCGCCGTCCGCCGTTCGCAGCTCCCGCAGCACGTAGTCCAGCACGCCGGACGCCGTGGCGGCGTACGCGTCGTCGCCCGTCAGCGCCCACGCGTGGACGTAGACGCGCGCGAGCTGCGCGTTGTCGTAGAGCATCTGCTCGAAGTGCGGCACGAGCCAGCGCGCGTCCGTCGCGTAGCGGTGGAACCCGCCGCCCAGCTGGTCGTGGATCCCGCCCGCCGCCATCGCGTCGAGGCTGCGCTGCGCGATCGCCAGGGCCTGCTCGTCGTCGGCGGCGACGAACCGCCGGAGGAGCAGCTCGATCGTCATGGGCTGCGGGAACTTCGGGGCGCGGCCCCAGCCACCGTTCAGCGCATCGAACTGCGCCTCGATGCCGCGCGCGGCAGCGACGAGGACGTCGGGTCCGGGCAAGCCAGCATCGGCCGGCCCCGCGCCCTGCTGCTGCACCAGCGCGTCCACGAGGCGGGAGCCCGCGGCCTCAAGCTCCGCCCGCTGGTCGGTCCACGCCTGGCGGACGCCCTCCAGGACCTGGCGAAAGGAGGGCATCCCGTGCCGGGGAGTGTCGGGGAAGTACGTGCCGCCGAAGAACGGCCGGCCGTCGGGCGCGAGGAACACCGACATCGGCCAGCCGCCCTGGCCCGTCATCGCCTGGACCGCACCCATGTACAGCTGGTCGAGGTCGGGCCGCTCCTCGCGGTCGACCTTGATCGCGACGAAGTGCGCGTTCAGGAACGCGGCGGTCGCGTCGTCCTCGAACGACTCGCGCTCCATGACGTGGCACCAGTGGCAGGCCGCGTACCCGATCGAGAGGAAGATCGGCCGATCGAGCGCGGCGGCGCGCTCCAGCGCCTCGTCGCCCCAGGTGAACCAGTCCACCGGGTTGGACGCATGCTGGAGCAGATAGGGACTCGTCTCCCGCGCCAGACGGTTCTGGGGGTGCCCCTGCGCAACGGCATCGTCGGCCATGGGCCGATGGTACGTCGCGAGGGGGCCGCACACCCTAGCCGTACCTGCCGTCGGCGCGGTTTCATGTCTGTGCAACTGCCGATAAGCGGCGTAGGCTACGGTCTGCTGCAGTCCGGGGGACTGCTGCGTATCGTGCTGTGTCCCTCGCAGGAGGCGCATCGCTGGACACAACGGCGCAACGCGGGCTGGCCGCGCTGCTGGTGGGGATCGTCCTGGCGCTGGGCGCGGTCGCGCCCGTCGCGGCGAGCCAGCGCGTCCCGAAGGTCGCCCTCATCGTGGGTCCCGTCGGCGGCATCACCGCCAACTACCGCGCGCTCGCGAACGACGCCGCCCGGGTGGCCCGTAACGCCGGCGCACAGGTCGTCAAGGTCTACTCGCCCAACGCCACCTGGCCCGCCGTCAAGGCCGCCATCACCGGCGCCTCGATCGTCGTGTACCTGGGTCACGGCAACGGCTGGCCGTCGCGCTACCGCGACCAGCTCTACCCGCCCTCGCAGAACGGGTTCGGCCTCAACCCCGTCGCGGGCGTGGACGACAGCTCCCACCAGTACTTCGGCGAGGCGTCGATCGACAACGTCCGGCTCGCGGACAACGCGGTCGTCGTGCTCAGCCACCTGTGCTACGCCAGCGGCAACACCGAGCCGGGCCTTCCCGAGGGCGGCCTCGACCTCGCCACCCAGCGCGTGGACAACTACGCCGCGGGCTTCATCAGGGCGGGCGCGAAGGCTGTCGTCGCCGAGGCCCACATGGGTCCCGCCTGGTACGTCAAGCAGCTGCTGACGACGAACGCCTCCGTGCTCTCGATCTGGAACCGCTCGCCCGAGGCGCACGGCCACACGATGAGCTTCGCGAGCGACCGCTCGCCGGGCTTCACCTCCCGGCTGGACCCGGACAACGCGTCTTCGGGTTTCTACCGCTCGCTCGTCGCGCGCGGCGTCACGGCCGGACAGGTCCGCAGCAGCGCGGTCGGGACCGTCACGGGTGCCGTCCTCGGGCCGCCGCCCGTGCCGACGCTCGCCAACGCTGCGCTCCAGTTCGGCACCCTGTCGCTGTCGTCACTGCCCATCGCGAACACGGCCACCCGGGTCACGATCCCGGTCACGGGCAACGCGGCGAGCATCCCCAACGGCGCCCAGGTCGGCCTCCGCTGGGACCCGATCCTGCTCGATGCCGCCCCGACGCCGACCGCCACCGCCGCGCCGTCGGCGTCGCCCGGACCGACCGCGTCGCCCCTCCCGACCGCATCGCCAGGACCGTCGGCCTCGCCCGGACCGTCGGCCTCGCCGGCGCCTTCCTCGGCCCCCACGGCGAGCCCGACCGCGACACCCACGGCCAGCCCGACCCCCAGCCCGTCGCCGGCTCCCACGGCGGCTCCCGACTCGTCGCCCACGGTCAAGCACGGCCTGTTCAGCCTGCCGACCGCGGCGCCCGAGGACCCGGCCCCCAGCGCCTCGCCAGACGCGTCGCCCGAGACCGTCATCCCGCAGGAGGCGCCCGCCGTGGACCTCGTGGTCCCGGAGCGGACCGGATCGGTCGTGGAGCCCGAGCCCGCGAAGCGCACCGCGGACGGCCTCACGGTCCCGGTCACCTTCCCCACGGCGCCCGGCCTCTACCGGCTGGTGCCGTCGCTCCACACCGCGTCCGGCGTGGCCTACGACGCCGCGACGCAGGCGCTGCTGACGCCCGTGATCGTCCGCATCGGCGGCAGGATCGCGGTCGCGTACGGCGCCCCGTCCACCCTGACGATCCCCGCCGGCACGGCCGTCTCGGTCCCGGTCCGGGTCCTAAACTCCGGCTCGGAGGCATGGGACGTCTCCCTGACGCTCCAGCCGGGCCAGGAAGGCAGCGGCGACTACCACACGGCGGCCTTCCCGGCGGTCCTCACGGGGACCTGGGTCTCCACGACCGCCGCCCCGGTGCCCGACGCCACGTCAACCGAGCTCGATGCCAGCATCTCCGGCCCGGGCGGCGACGTCTCGGTCACGCTCGACGTGACCGCGCCGGTCTCGCCCGGCGAGTACCTCCTGCTCCTGGACACCATCTCCCCGACGCATGGGCCCCTGTCCGCGCTGGGCAGCGCCCCGGCGATCATCCGGGTCACCGTCTCCGACCCCGGCCCGAGCCCCACGGCGATCCCCCCGCAGCGGGACTGACCCGCCCCCGCCGGCCGGCGACGCCCGGCTCCCGTGGGCGATCGTCACGCAGGCGCAAGGCACTGGCGGCCGGGCCGCTGCGGGGTCGATCGTCCAGCCGTGCTTGAATGGACCCGATGGGAACGAACGTCGCCTCGGTGGACCCCTACATCGCCGCCTCCAGCTCGGAGCGCCTCCGGGTGCTCCTCGTCGCGCCGCCCATGCTCCCCGTGCCCCCGCCCACGTACGCCGGGACGGAGCGCGTCGTGGCGGCGATCGGCGACGAGCTCCACCGGCGGGGCCATGCCGTGACCCTCGTCGCGGCCGGCGACTCCGACGTGGCCTACGAGCTGATCCCCACCGTCGACCGCAGCCTGTGGTCCACCGGCTACGACGGCGACGTGGCGTCGTACATGCAGCACACGGTCGAGATCGCGTGGCGCGAGGCGCACCGCTTCGACATCGTCCATGCCCACCTCGAGAACCACGGGTTCGTGTTCGCGGAGCACTGCGAGACCCCCGTGATCTCCACCCTCCACGGCCGCCTGGACGTGGCCGGCATGCCCGAGCTCATCCAGGCGCATGGCCGGGTCCCCCTCGTCGCGATCAGCGACAGCCAGCGTCGCTGGTTCCCGGACCAGAACTGGGTCGCGACGATCCACCATGGACTCCCCCTCGACGTCATGCCGTTCAGCTCCGAGCCGGGTGACTACCTGGCGTTCGTGGGACGCGTGACGCCCGAGAAGGGCATCCGCGAGGCGCTGGAGCTGAGTCGCGCGACCGGCATCCGCCTGCGGGCCGCGGCGAAGGTGTACTCGCCGTCCGAGAAGGAGCATTTCGAGGAGGTGGTCCAGCCCGCCCTCGACGCGGACGAGATGGACTTCCTGGGCGAGGTGGGGCCGAAGGAGCGGGATCCCCTGTACGCCGGCGCCCTCGCGACCGTCATGCTCGGCGGCTGGCCGGAGCCGTTCGGGCTCGTGGCCATCGAGTCGATGGCGACTGGCACGCCGGTCATCGCGCGCCGGGCCGGCGCCTTCACCGAGACGATCGAGCACGGCGTGACGGGGTTCCTCGTGGACGACGTGGCGGAGGCGGCGATGGCCGTGGACAAGGTGCGCGAGCTGGACCGGCAGGCCATCCGGGATCGCACGCTCGAGCGGTTCTCGCCGGGCCGCATGGTCGACGAGTACGAGGCCGCCTACCGCAAGGTGCTCGCCACGCGGCCCGGGGTTCGCTAGCCTTCGGGCATGGCACCCCGCGCCCGCACGTCGGCCGCACCGCTCGCCCACCGCACGGCCGACGACCTCGACGCCACCCACGATCCCGGACCGGACGTCGCCCGCGCGCGGCTGGAAGCGGCGGCCCTCGACGACGCGGCGACCGAGCCGCTCGACGGGCCCGGCGGCCACCGGATCCGCGTCGGGACCGCGTCCTGGACCGACCCCACGATGACCGCGGCCGGGGTGTTCTATCCCGCCGCGGCGTCAACCGCGGAGGACCGCCTGGGCTACTACGCCTCGCGCTTCCCCGTCGTCGAGGTGGATGCCACGTACTACGCCCTGCCCTCGCGCCGGCTGTCGGAGCTGTGGGTGGAGCGCACGCCGCCCGACTTCGTGTTCGACATCAAGGCCCACGCGCTGCTCACGGGCCAGCCGACCGAGACGAAGCGGCTGCCCATGGCGCTCCGCGAGGCGCTCCCGGAGACGCTGGCCGCCAAGGCGCGGCTGTACGCGAAGGACCTGCCGGGCGAGCTGCTGGCCGAGGTGTGGCACCAGTTCGCGGACGGGCTGGCGCCGCTCGCCGAGGCCGGCCAGCTCGGCGCCGTGTTCCTCCAATACCCGAAGTGGTTCTTCACGTCGTCCGAGAACCGGGACGCGATCCGCGAGACGAAAGCGGCGCTCGAGCCGTTCGGGCTGCGGGTGGCCGTCGAGTTCCGCAACCAGTCCTGGTTCAACGAGAAGAACGCGGAGCGGACGCTGCGGTTCCTCACCGACGAGCACATCCCGCTCGTCATGGTCGACGGGCCGCAGGGGTTCAAGTCGTCGGTGCCCCCGGTCGTCGCGGTGACCGCTCCGGAGCTGGCGGTCGTGCGCTTCCACGGGCGGCGGACGGCCACCTGGGAATCGATGGGCGGGCTGCCGACGGTGGAGCGGTTCCGGTACCTGTACGACGAGCGGGAGCTCGGCGAGTGGGTGCCGCGGGTCATCGAGGCATCGGGCGGCGCCGAGGACACCCACGTGCTGATGAACAACTGCTACGCGAACTACGGGTCCACGAACGCCCGCGAGCTGGCCGCGATGCTCGAGCACGAGCTCGCGGCGCACGCCGCGTCGTCCTGAGGCACCCCGGTCCATGCCCGTCGCGAACGCCGTACCGGGCTTCCTGCCGTCACGCCACGGCCTCCGGTTCGCCAACCGCTTTCCGCCCGGGCCGACGCTGACCTTCGCCGGGCTGGACCCGCGCCGGGTCGGGTTCGGCGACGCGTCCGCGGGGCTGTGCGGCGGCATGGCGCTCACGACGCGGGACCTGTTCGAGGCGGGGCTTGCCGCGCCGCTCGACGCCGACCCGCCGGCGAACGGCTCGCCGCGGTTCCGCGCGCTCGTGCGTCGCCAGGTCGAGTCGCTGGACTGGTTCCGCGTCCCGCTCCGCTACCTCGACCTGCAGGCGCTGCGGCCGGACCCGCCGACGGGGCTCGCCAGGCTCCTCGGGCGCGAGCCGCCGCGCGTGGACGCGCTGCTGCGCGAGTGGCCTCGGATCCGCGCGGAGATCGATGCCGGGCATCCGTCCGTGATCGGGCTGCTCCGCGCCAGCGGGAGCTCGCCCTGGATGCTGACCCGCAACCACCAGGTCCTCGCCTGGGCGTACGAGGACGCGGGCGACACGATCACGATCCGCGTCTACGACCCGAACCACCCCGGCGTGGACGACGTGACGCTCCGGGTCTCGATCACCCCCTCGACGGCCGGTGTCCCGTGGCGGGACCGGATCGCGCTCCGCCAGTCCACCGGCGAGCCGCTGCTCGGGTTCTTCCGCCAGCCGTACCCGGCGCCGCGGTCCGTGCGCGCCTGGCGCTGACGTCGGCGAGCGCCGCTGCGGGCAGTCGCACGCGGCCGGTTCCGCTCCTCCCCGGAAGCCGGCCGCGCGCGGCGGAAACGTTCGGGGGTGACTAGCGCTGGATGCGCGCCGCCTCGTCGAGGAAGCGCAGGAAGTCGTCGGTCTGCTGGCCGCGCGGGAGCTCGCCCGCGCTCTCGTAGGCCGCGTTCGCGACGTCCGAGATCGAGTAATCGGCGGCCCATCGGCTCTGGCGGAACACCTCGGCGGCAGCGGCCACGAGGGCGTCGAGCCGGAACGAGCCGGCCGTCTCGCGGAACGACCGGGACAGGACGCCGGCCCGGATGTCGAGCGCGGTCTCGTCGGCGTGGCGGGTGTCGGGGTCCGTCCAGCGCAGGCGGAGCGTGCCGATCCGGTCGTCCTCGCCGCCCTCGCCGGTGAGGCGCAGGGCATACAGCGCGGTGACCGCATGGCCGGCGCCGATCGCCCCCGCATCGACCGTGTCGTCGCGGAACTGCTGGTCGGCGATGTCGCGGTTCTCGTAGCCCACGAGCCGGTACGACTCCACCACGGCCGGGTCGAACTCGACCTGCGCCCTCGCATCGAGCGCCACCGTCTGGAGCGTCGAGGTGAGCTGGTCCCCGAACAGGGTCCGGGCATCGTCCATCGTGTTGACGTAGGCGTAGAAGCCGTCGCCCTTGTCGGCCAGCTGCTCCATGAGCGTGTCGTTGTAGTTGCCCATGCCGAAGCCGACGGTGACGAGCTGGATCCCCAGGCTCGCGTCCCAGCTGATGCGGCGCAGGATCGCGTCGGGGTCGGTCTGGCCGGTGTTGGCGACGCCGTCCGAGGCGAGGATCACGCGGTTGGTCCCGCCCTCGCGGAACGTGTCCGCCGCGAGGCGGTAGCCCAGCGCCAGGCCGGCCTCCGCGTTCGTCGAGCCGTCCGTGTGGAGCGAATCGATCGCGCGAACGATGGCCTCTGCGTCGCGCACGGCCGTGGGCTGGAGCACGACCTGGGCATCCGAGCCGTAGGTGACGATCGCAACCGTGTCGGTCCGGTCGAGCTGGTCGACGAGATACGTGAGCGACCGCTTCACCAGCTCGAGCCGGTCCTCGCGGGCCATCGAGCCGGAGGTGTCGATCACGAAGGTCAGCGCGGCGTCCTGGCGGGCGCGGTCGGGGACCTCGCGCGCCTTCACGCCGAGGCGGAGCAGCACCTCGTCGCGGTCCAGGAACGGCGTCGGGCCGCCGTCCGCGTAGAGCGCGAACGTCCCGTCGCGCGGTGCCGGGTAGTCGTGCTCGAACGCGTTGACGAACTCCTCGACCCGGATGGACGCGGGATCGGGGAGGTTGCCGTCGTCCACGAACCGCCGCGCGATCGCGTACGAGGCCGTGTCCACGTCCAGCCCGAACGTCGACTCGCGGTCCCGCTCGGTGGGCACGAACGGGTTGACGCCCGGGTCGTCGAACGTCACGCCGTCGTACGGCGTGCCGGCCGCAGGCGCCTCGGACGGGGCGCCCTGCCATGGCTCGGGCGTCCAGCCGTGGTGGTCGGGGGGCGCGTAGGCGGGACCCGCGGACGAGGTGGCGGCCCCGCCACAGGCGGCGACGGCCAGGGCGACGGCCGCGAGCAGGATCGGCGTGCGCATGGCGCAACCTCCCGTGGGGAGCGGCCGCGAGGGCGGCTCCCGGATACGAGGCGGGACGGCGTCCCGCGAGGTCCCGCTCGAGGCCGTGAGGAACGACGTCGGCGGGCCGGTGCCGGTGCGCCCGTGGCGCGACCGACGCCCGCATCGTGGGCCCCGCCGGCCGAGGTGCGAAGCGGCCCAGCCCCGACGCGCCGTTGCGGGGAATCCCTGCCTACAGGTCGGGCAGGGCCTGGTGGTCGGTCTGTGCCGCGGCGAACAGGTCGCCGACCTCGGCCACGCGCTCGACGACGTTGCGGATCGTCCAGCGGTCGGGGGCGAGCGTCGGATCGTCCAGCTCGTCCCAG
>JAICUV010000247.1 GCA_025935655.1 Chloroflexota bacterium
AGGCGGCGGATGACGCCGATCAACTTTCCCTGGATCCGGACGGAGGGATAGAACTGCGGCGGATAGTTCGGGTTGGCCGGCTGGAGCCGGACCCGGTCCTTCTCGCGGAAGAAGCGCTTGAGCGTGACCGCGTTCTCCTCGACCTGGGCCACGACGATGTCCCCGTCCCGGGCCGTCTCCTGCGGGCGGATGACGACGAAATCCCCGTCCGCGATGTGGGCCTCGATCATCGAGTCCCCGCGGACGCGGAGCACGTACGCGTCGCCCGCCGGGGCGAGGATGTCCGGGACGGCGAGCGTCTCCGACGCGTCCTGGTACGCCTCGATCGGGCCACCTGCGGCGATCTCGCCGATGACCGGGAGGCTGTGCGACTCGCTGGGCTGCGACTGCGGGGTCAGCTCTGCCGAGAGCCCGAGCCGGAGCGCGGCCTGCGGCGTGAGCCGGATCGCGCGTGACTGCGCGGCGCCGCGCTCGAGGTACCCCTCCTTCTCGAGGACCTGGAGGTGGTGATGGACGGCTGACGTGGAGGCGAGGCCGACGGCCTTCGCGATCTCGCGCACGCTGGGCGGATAGCCGCGCGCACGGATCGTGGCGGCGATCACGTCCAGGATCTTGCGCTTGCGTTCGGCGTCGTGACGGGTCACCGGGCGCCTCCTTTCGAGATCGTCATCATACCGAACGGACGTTCGATGTCAACATCGCCGGCCGAGGACGGCGCGGAGGCGCAGCACGCCGCACAATGCGCGCGACCCACCACGGACCCCGTCGGAAACCAGATGCCGCCCGATGCCACGCTGACCCGTGATCTCGAGGCTGCGGAGGGCCGTGCGCTCCGCGACGCCTACGAGGCGCTCCCGCCCGACGCCCGGGCGGCGCTCGGCACGAGCACGGCGCGGATCGGCGGTGCGGATGCGATCGCGCTCACCGCCGTCGCGATCGGCATGTTCAACCGCGTCGTGGGCCTCGGGACGGTGCAACCGGCGACGGCCGCGGACGTGGAGGACATCGCGGCGTTCTACGCCAACTCCGTCCCGCCGTCCCAGTCGGTGGTCCAGCTCGTGCCCGCCGTGGAGGTCGCGCCGCTCACCGAGTGGCTCGCGGCGGCGGGGTACGCCCCCAGCCGGCGGTGGGTCAAGCTGTTCCACGACCTGGTCGTGATCCCGGAACCGGCGACCGATCTGCGGATCGAGCGCATCGGGCCGGAGCGGGCGGCCGACCTGGCGGCCGTGTGCCTCGCCGCCTTCGAGATGCCGCCGGTCTTCACGCCGCTCCTCGAACCGATCGTCGGGCAGCCCGGCTGGTCGCACTACGTGGGCTACGACGGCGACGCGCCCGTCACGGCGGGGGCCATGTACGTCGCCGAGGGTCTCGGCTGGCTGGGCTGGGGATCGACGCTCGAGTCGCATCGCGGCCGCGGTGGCCAGTCCGCGATCTTCACCGCCCGGATGCGCGACGCACGCGACCAGGGCTGCCGGATGGTGGTCACGGAGACCGGTGAGGAGGACGAGCAGGACCCGGTCAACCACTCCTACCGCAACATGGTCCGCCTGGGCTTCCAGCTGGCGTACGCGCGCCGCAACTGGGTGCGCACCCTCCGCTGACCGGACGGCGGGGGAGGTCCGTGGGACGCGCCCGGACCCGGTGCTACCATCGGCCGTCCGCGATCCCACTTGGGATCGCGCGTCGCGCGTGAGGGACAGGGTGGCTCGCCGGGCATCGGAACAGGTGCGTTCGCCGCAGCGGATCGGCCTTCGCCGGCTGCTGGGGTGGGCTGCCTTCCTGCCGCTCGCGAGCCGCGCGCCCGTGTACGGGCGGCTGTTCTACGAGCTGATCCGTGACGAGCGGACACCCTCCGGGCGCAAGGCGATGCTCGCCGCGGCGCTCGGGTACCTGCTCCTCGGACGCGACCTCGTGCCGGACGACGTGCCCGTGGTGGGCGGCCTCGACGACCTCGTGGTCGTGGTCCTCGCCGTGGACCTGTTCCTGGACGGTGTCCCGGAGGACGTCCTGGACGAGAAGCTCGACGCGCTGGGCATCGACCGCCGCGCGTTCATGGACGACGTCCGCCGCATCCGGCGCTTTACGCCGAGCTCGCTCCGCCGCATGATGCGGCGCGCCCCGGAGCTGGTCTCGTTCGCGGGCGATACGCTTGAGCACAGCAGGGTGGGCCCACGGGTCCGGTCCTGGATCAACACCAAGGAGGAACACACCGCGTGAAGGTCATCCTGACAAAGGACGTCGACAAGATCGGCAAGACGGGCGAGATGAAGACGGTGGCCGACGGCTTCGCCACCAACTACCTCATCCCCCAGAAGCTTGCGGTCCCGGCGTCGGGCGGTGCCTATCGCGCGTACCAGCACGACATCGCCAGCCGCGAGGACAAGCGCAAGCGCGAGCGCGAGGAGGCCGAGATCGCGGCCACCCGCATCGCGTCCACGACGCTCACGATGGGCGTGAAGGTCGGCGAGGGCGGCAAGCTCTACGGCTCGATCAACAACCAGGACATCGCCGAGGCGCTCGGGCGGCGCGGCATCACGGTCGACCGCCACAAGATCGACCTCGAGCAGCCGATCAAGTCGCTGGGCACGTACAAGGTGGCGATCAAGGTCTACTCGGGCATGACGCCCGAGGTGACGATCGTCGTCGAGCCCAAGGGCTGACGCCACCACAAGCCCGACAGACCAGGCCGCCCGGATCCTTGCGGACGGGCGGCTTCTTCGTGTCCGTTCACGCCGCGTCCGCGCTGATCCACCACATGCGACACGACGCTGTCGCGGGTCGGAGCGACAATCCGGGTCGTGACCCCCGGGACGCGCACCATCCTCCACGTCGATCTCGACGCGTTCTTCGCGGCCGTGGAGCAGCGCGACCGCCCGGAGCTCCGCGGCAAGCCGGTCATCGTCGGTGGCGGCGGGCCCAACGAGCGGGGCGTGGTCAGCGCCGCGAGCTACGAGGCGCGCGCGTTCGGGGTCCACAGCGCGATGCCCCTGCGGACCGCCGGCCGCCTGTGCCCGCACGGGGTGTTCCTGCCCGTGGACGGGCGCAAGTACCAGCAGGCGAGCAAGGAGGTCATGGGGATCCTCCGCCGGTACACGGACCTGGTCCAGCCGATCTCCATCGACGAGGCGTTCCTCGACGTGACCGGGTCGCGCCAGCTGTTCGGCGACGGCGAGACGATCGCGCGCGCGATCAAGCAGGCCGTCCGGGACGAGGTCGGCCTCACCGCCAGCGTCGGCGTCGCGACCACGAAGCTGGTCGCCAAGATCGGCAGCGACCTGCGCAAGCCCGACGGGCTCGTCGTCGTGCCGCCGGGGGAGGAGGCCGCGTTCCTCGCGCCGCTCCCGATCAGCCGACTGTGGGGCGTGGGCGAGAAGACGGCCGTCGCGCTCCGCGACTTCGGCGTGGTGACGATCGGCGACCTCGCCTCGCTGCCGCCGGCCGCGATGGAGCGCCGGTTCGGGAAGCACGGCTCGGCGCTCGTCGCGCGAGCGCACGGCATCGACACGGACCCGGTGGCGACCGGCGACCCGGCGAAGTCCATCGGACACGAGCACACGTTCGGGACCGACACGTCGGAGCCGGAGCAGATCGAGCGGACCGTCCTGGGCATGGCCGACGGGGTCGCGTGGCGGCTCCGTGCCGCCGGCCTCAAGGCGGCGACGATCACCCTCAAGCTGCGCGACACGAACTTCGTCACGATCAGCCGCCAGACCACGCTCGACACGCCCGCGGACCTCACGGAGCCGATCTACGAGGCGGCCCTCGAGCTCCTCCGGCGCGAGCTCCACGGGCAGCGGATCCGCCTGGTGGGCGTGACCGCGTCCAACTTCCGGGAGCGCGAGCAGCTGGCGATGTTCGCCGGCCCGGACGAGCCCCGACGCCACCAGGCGGCCGAGGCCATGGACACGATCCGACGCAAGTACGGCGAGCGGGCGGTGACGCGCGGGCGACTGGTCCGCGCGGGCGTGCCGACGGTGTTCGAACGCGACCCGAACTCGGCGATCGAGGGCCGCCTCGGCGTCCCCGAGGAGCCCACGGGTCCGAAGCGCCGTGCGACGACCGCCGAAGCGGAGCCGGCGGCGCTCGACGACGGCATCGATCCACCCGCCGAGGACGACTGAGCACCGGGAGAAGCGCGCCGTCGCGCGGTGACCTTCGGACCCTTGTGCGCCTCCCACCCCCATCCGAGGATGGGGTGCATGACCCGTCCGCGCCTCTACCTCGTCCGTCACGGCGAGACCGACTGGAACGCGGAGGGGCGCCTCCTGTCGTTCACGGACCGGCCCCTCAACGACACCGGCGAGCGGCAGGCGGCCACGCTGGCCGGCGACCTGGCCGGCATCCGCTGGGATCGCGCGATCTCGTCGCCGCTCGTGCGTGCGCGACGGACCGCCGACGTCGTCCTGGCGGCACGCGAGGACGCGCCGCAGCTCGAGATCGACGTCCGGCTTCGCGAGATGGACTTCGGTCCCTACGAGGGCTGGTCCGAGGAGCAGCTCGAGAACGATCCGCTGGCCTCCAGCCGGCGGCGCGACGGCGCGCAGCTCCCGGGGATCGAGTCGGAGGACGACGTCGCCGAGCGTGCCCGCGCCGTCCTCGCCTCGCTCGGCGATGCCGGGGGGACGACGCTCGTCGTCGGCCACGGGCGGATGCTGCGGATCCTGATCGCGGTGGCGCTCGGCCTGCCACCGTCCTTCGCGGGGTCGCTCCGCATGCGCAACTGCCGCCCGGCGGTCCTCGAGCCCGGTCCGCGGCCGCTGCTCCTCGCACTGAACGCCGGCGACCCGGCGGCAGAGGCGCGGTCCGAGATCTGACGAGGCCGAGGCCGTCCCGGGCGGGCGGGCCCCCGCGAGTCACCCCTGACTTGGCCGTCACGTCGCCGAGCGCGATCGCGTGACGTAACCCCGGTTTGGCGGCGTGCGCACGCACGGATCTCGCGGCTCCCAGTCTGTGGATGACTTGCGAACGGGCGTGACACCAGAGCTGTCACAAGCGGCCGCGACGCTCTCGCCAGACCACTTGACATCGAACGCCTGTTCGATCTACGGTGGCACAAGAAACGAACAAGCGTTCGCATCCGGCAGTGCCCCCGGG
>JAICUV010000337.1 GCA_025935655.1 Chloroflexota bacterium
CTGGCCCAGGTCGAGCAGCTCGACGGGCTGCTGGCGGGCCGGCGCGCGAACGCGGCCGCCTACGACGAGGCGATCGCCTCGATGCCCTGGCTGCGGACCGCGCCGCGCGTCCCCTGGGCACGCTCCAGCTACTGGCTGTACACGGCCGCGGTCGCGGAGCCGCACGGATCGACCGCGACGCGGGATGCCCTGATCGCGTCGATGAGCGGCGCCGGCATCGACGCGCGACCGATCTGGACGCCGCTCCACCTCACCCGCCTCTACCGCGACGCGCCCCGACTCGGTGGCGAGCGCGCGGCGGCGATCTTCGACGGTGCGTTCAGCCTGCCGTCGTCGTCAGGCCTCGACGACGCGGCCCGCGCCCGCGTGATCGAGGCACTCCGCGCGGCCCGGCCCCCGGACGCCGGCTGACCGCCACTCAGCCCGACCCTCGTCGGGTCCCACCGCCGATCGCCGCCCGCAGCCGGCGGGCGAGGCGGATGACGCCGACGGCGGCACCGACGAGCAGCCCGGCGACCGAGGGCGGCAGGATCCCGAACGAGCGCACCAGCCAGCGAGCGGTCCACGGCCACGGCGTGGCCGTCCGCGTCCCGGCGACCTGGGGCGGGAGCGCACGGACCAGCCCGATCACCGCGCTGCGCGCGTCGGCGGGGAGGCCGCCCCAGCGCCGGAGCGGTGGTGCGAGGAGCTTCACCGCGATGGCGGGGACCCCTTCCACGACCTCCGCCGGGATGGAGCGCACCCAGGCGGTGAGGGCGTGGAACAGCTCGGCCGCCGCCGGGTCGGCCGACGTGACGGCGCGCTCGACCGCGCCCGCGAAGTCCGCCCGCACGAGCCTCGTCGCGTACCCGATGGCGACGATCCGCCTCGCGCCGGGGTCCTCGAGCACCCGGTCCGCCTCGGCGCACACGTCGCGGAACGCGCCGATGGCGACCCGGACGGACTCCGCGGCGAGGCTCGCGGACCCCTGCTTGCGGGAGGTGATCGAGCTGTCCGCGCTGCCGGCCGCCGGGCGGTCCCACTCGTAGACGACGTCCTCGATGACCTCGATCCGATCGCCGGCCCGGAGGAGCGCGCGCAGGGTCCACGGCTGGTCGCCCAGGACGCGGCCCTCGAACACGAGGCCCTCGATGATCGAGCGATGGAACAGCTTGCCGGTCCCGGACGCGTAGAACATCAGCCCGGGGTTCGCGACGAGCGACTTGCGACCCGCGCGGCGGATGTCGGGCTGGTCGTACAGGCCGGTGATCCACGTCCGCGTCCCGTCCGACCAGACCCGCTGGCCGACGACCGCGAGCGCATCCGTGGACGTCGCGGCGCCCACGAGCGCGGCGAGGCCGCCGGGGAGCAGCCGGTCGTCCGAATCGAGGAACGTCATCCACTCGCCGCGGAGGCGGGGCAGGCCCAGGTTGCGTGCGGCCGACGGCCCGCTGTTGGTGGGGGATCGGACGAGCTCCACGCGCGGATCGCGGGCGGCGATCGCCTCCACGACGGCGGCCGTGTCGTCCGTCGAGGCGTCGTCCACCACCACGACCTGGACGTTGGCGTCGGGGTCTGCGAGCACGGAGTCGAGCGCCCGGGTGATCGTGCGGCCGGCGTTCCACGCGGGGACGAGCACGCTCACCAGCGGCGCCGGCATCGGATCGCTCCCCTCTCGTGGTGTGGGCGTGCCCAGCATAGCGGGGCGCCCGCGCGGGCCGGACCCGGAACGCGCTGCGCGTGCATCGCCAGGCTGGCTACCATCCGCGCGATGGACACCCGTGACGTCTCGTTCTGGCTCGCGACCGCCGGTGACGACCTGGCCCCTCGCCCCGCGCTGGACGGATCCACCGACGCGGACGTCGCCATCCTCGGCGCGGGCCTCACCGGCCTGTGGACCGCGTTCTACCTCGCCCGCCGCGATCCCTCGCTGCGGATCGTGGTCCTCGAGCGCGAGGTCGCCGGGTTCGGCGCGAGCGGCCGCAACGGCGCGTGGTGCGCCCCCGATCTCAACATCTCGATGGGCCGGCTGGCGAAGCTGCACGGCGAGGCGAGCGCCCGCGCGATGCAGCAGGCCACGTACGACGCGGTCGACGAGGTGGGCCGTGCGACGGCCGAGGCGGGGATCGACGCGGGGTTCCACAAGGGCGGCGAGCTGCTGGTTGCCCGCGGGCCCCACGGCGTCCCGAGCCTGGAGGCGGCGTACGAGGAGTACGCGCGCTTCGGGTTCGGCGACCGCTACCGGCTGCTGGACGCGGCCGAGACGGCGGCCAGGGTGCGCATCGCGGGCGCCGTCCGCGGGCTGTTCACGGACGCCGCCGCGGTCGTGCACCCCGGGCGGCTCGTCCGCGGGCTGGCGCGCCATGTCGAGGCCCTCGGCGTGGTGATCCACGAGCGTTCCGCGGTCACCGCGTTCCGCCCGAAGGACGGCACCGGGCGCGCCGCGCTCGTCACGGACCGCGGCGAGGTGCGCGCCCCCGTCATCGTGCTCGCCGGGGAGGCATACCTGTCGGAGCTCCGGCCGCTCCACCGCCAGCTGGTGCCGCTGTGGTCGCTCATCGTGCTCACGGAGCCCGTGCCGGACGACGCCTGGGCGGAGATCGGCTGGGCGAACCGCGAGGTCGTGGCGTCCACCAGGCTGTCGATCGACTACCTCTCGCGCACGGAGGATGGCCGGATCCTGTTCGGCGGGCGTGGCGCGCCCTACCGCTTCGGCAGCCCGATCCGCCCGGAGTACGACCGTCACGGCCCCACCCACGAGCGCCTCAAGGGGTTCGTCCGGGAGTGGTTCCCGGCGCTGCGAGACGGCGCCTTCACGCACGAGTGGGGCGGCCCGCTGGGAATGCCCCGCGACTGGCACCCGACGATGGCGTTCGACCCCCGGACCGGCATCGCGACGGCGCGCGGCTACATCGGGCACGGCGTGTCCACGACCAACATCGCGGGCCGCGTGCTCACCGACCTCATCACCGCGACACCCAGCCCGCTCACGTCGCTGCCGCTGGTCAACCACCGGTCGCGCAACTGGGAGATCGAGCCGTTCCGCTGGATCGGCGTCCGGTATGCCCAGTGGGCGGTCGGCCGTCTCGATGCCACCGCGGAGCGGACCGGCACGCCGCCCACGGGCCGCAGCCTCGCCGAGCGGCTCGCCGCGCACTGACCCCAGGGAGGACCCGATGCCCGATCCCGCCGCCGTCAC
>JAICUV010000011.1 GCA_025935655.1 Chloroflexota bacterium
CCCCGCCGCTCGAGCGGCCTCCAATAGCGCGTCGACGCGCCCGGGCGCATCCGCGGGCCACGTCTCGAGGGCGCGCTCCAGGTGCAGCCGCGCCTCCGCGTACGCGTACGACCGACCCGCCGCGGACGCAGCGTCGAGCGCGCTCGACCACGCGCGGGGGCGATCACCGGCCCGCCACCAGTGGTCGGCGACCTCGGCCGCCTCGGCACCGGCGCGCGCCGCCTCCGTCGCCGCCGCGGCATGGAGCGCGCGCCGATCCGGCCCGGCGAGCTCTGCCTCGATCACCTCGGCGAACAGGGGGTGCCGGAAGGCGATGCCGGCGTCGTCCGCGATCGTGATCCCCGCGAGCGTGGACGCGTCGAACGCGCGCCGGACCACCTCTTCGTGGAGGCCGGCGATGCGGGACACGTGGCCCGTGTCGGTCGCGTGGCCGATCACCGCGAGCGCCTCCACGGCGGGACGCGCCTCGGCGGGGAGCCCCACGACGCGCCGCAGGACGAGCGCCCGGAGCGAGGCCGGCGCGGTGGCCGCCTTCGAGGCGTCCTTCGAGGCGTCGCCGGCGTCGCCCTGCGCCAGGAGCTGTTCTACGAAGAACGGATTGCCCGCGGTCCGGCGATGGAGCGCCCCGGCTCGCGCGGCCGGGACGCCACCGCCGAGCAGGGCGGTCGCCTGGCGGCGGACGTCCGCGGCAGACAGGCGGTCGATGGCGAGGCGGACGAACCGGCGGCCGTCGGCGATCGGCAGTCGCGCGAGCGCGGCCGGCTCCTCGTCGCGGGCGGCCGCCACGACGACCAGGGGCACATCCACGGCGCGGTGGGCCAGGTAGTCGAGGACGGTGAGGGTCGAGTCGTCGGCCCAGTGGACATCGTCGACGACGAGCAGCGTCGGGCGACGGGCGAGGACGTCGAACATCGCCTCCACGAGTCGGGCCGCCTCGAGCGCCGCGCCGGTCGCGCCCGTCGACGGCTCGGACGCGTCCGCGCGGAGGGCCCGGCGCACGGTGCCGAGCGCCTCGTCGGGCCCCGACCCGCGGGCCCGGGCACCGGGCGCCGGCTCGTGGGCGTCGGCGACCGCGCGCAGGGGCGCGAGGAGCGGGAGATACGGGACCCCGCGGCCGGACTCGATCGCGGTCCCCCACAGCGTCCGGAGGCCGGCCGTCGCCGCGCGAGCCTCGAGCGCCCGCAGGAGGCGGGTCTTGCCGATGCCGGCCTCGCCGGTCACGAGGAGGAACGACGGCTCCCCGTCCCGTGCCCGGTCGATGGCGTCCTGCAGCCGCGCGAGCTGTGGCTCGCGCCCGAACAGTCCCGCCTCGGGGTCGTGCACGGGCCAACGATATGCGGCCCGCACAGCGGCGAATAGGGCATCTGCCAGACGCGCGCCGGGACCGGGACGGGCGATGGTCGAGGCACACGACCGTCCATGCCACCAAGGAGTCACCACTCATGCGTCGCCTCATCCCGATCCTCGCGATCGCCGTCATCCTCGTGACCGCGGGCGCGGCGATCGCCGTCGCCGGCAACGGTCCCCTGCCCCCCGAGCTCCAGGCCGTCCGTGCGGCGACCGCCCGGTACAACGACGTGAGCGTGGCCCTCGCGGACGGGTACGTCCCGGCCAGCGGCTGCGAGGCGTCGCCCGCCGGCACGATGGGGGTCCACTACTTCAATCCGCGGCTCGCCGGGCCGGGCGTGGATCCGCTGCATCCCGAGGTCCTGCTGTACCTCCCGAACGGCAACGGCTCGGTCAAGCTCGTTGGCGTCGAGTACTTCCAGGCCGATGCGGACCAGGACAAGGCCACCACGGGCGACCGCCCGTTCCTGTTCGGCCAGGGCTTCCAGGGCCCGATGGACGGCCACAACCCGCAGATGCCCATCCACTACGACCTGCACGTGTGGGTCCACGAGGCGAACCCGGACGGCGTGTTCGCCCAGTGGAACCCCGCGATCCACTGCCCCTGACGCCTCCCGGCTCCTCGCTCGAGGCAGCCCCGGGTGCCGTCCACGCGGACGGGACCCGGGGCATTCCCGTGTCCGAGGGGCGCGAGAATCCGTGTCCAGGCGGATGATTCGATGACTGTCGAACGGTTCGATGGCGATCGAACCATCCTCATGTCAGGGCCGCGGCACGGCAGGGCATGGCAGGACCTGACAGCGCGTGGCACGCCAACGCCCGCCCCGGAGACCGGGACGGGCGTGAGACGTCAGGACGGGCGTGGCCTCAGGCCGTGCGCCGGAGGTCGCCGGCCCCGCCGCGACGAGCGCGGCTCAGCAGCCCGACTCGCCGGGCAGCATGGGCCGCACGACGAGCGTGAAGTCCGCGTCGCCCGAGCGGAAGGGCGTCTGCTGGTTGGCGCCCTCGAGGAGCGGGAGCACGGTCGCGACGTCGCTGCCCGTGATCACCTGGCAGCGCAGCGAATCATCGCCCGGGAGCGGCGTCTCGCCGGCCGTGGCGAGGTCCGCGAGCGGCCATGCCACCGGCTGCCAGTCCGCGTCGGGCTGCGCCACGTAGGGCGTCGCGATCAGGCGCAGGGACGTCGCCTGGTACGCGCCACCCTGGTCGGCGAAGGCGCTGTCCGGCAACCCCGTCAGCGTGTCGATGAACGAGCGCAGGGCCGCGCGCCCGGACGCGATCGCCGGGTCGAGGGGCTGACCCATCGCGTCGTCCGTGCCGGCCTCGGCAAGGGCGTACGCGGAGACGGTCGTGGTGACGCCGTCCAGCGTGATCCGGAGGACGGTCGTGGGCACGTCGGCGATGCCCGGGAACTCGTAGCTCGCGTCGGCGACCAGGCCCTTCTCACGGGCGAGCGCCAGCAGCGACTGGAGCGCCTCCGGGGTCAGCGTCCGGACCTGGAGGTTGGGCATGAGCGGCCCGGGGTAGATCTCGACCTGGGGACCCTGGGTGATCACCCGGCCGTCGGCCGTGACCACCACGATCGGCAGCCGGCCGTAGGTGACCGACGGGGCGACGAAGCCGCCCTCGAGGTCGACGCGGATGACGACGGCGTCGGGGTCCGGCGCGGGGGTCGCGCTCGGGTCCGCGACGCTCGCCGGGGCCGCGCTCGCGGTCGGGTTGGCGGCGCCCGCCGGGGCGACGCAGGCGCTCGCGACGAGCGCGGTCATGAGGATTGCGGCCGGACTGGCCAGCCGCAGGGCAGCACGAAACACGGGTCGAAGTCTCCAACGATGCGGTGCCGGTCGCCGGCCGGAGGAGGTGCCGGCGAGCGGCCTCGCTGGGACTTCGACGCCCGTGTTTCGCGCCAGGTTCCGGGAACTTCGCGGCGGGTCGCGGCGTCCGCGGCCCGCCGCGGTCCCCTTATGCCTCGACGAGGGGGATGTCGACGACGTGCTCGGCGAGGAACCAGACCTGCATCTCGTGCGCGCGGAGGACGTCGCCCATCAGCAGGTCGTTGGTGCCCATGTCCTTGGACTCCTCGGTCTTGTCGATGGCCTGGCGGACCTTCTCGATGATGGTCTCGTGGGCATCGAGGAGCCGGTCGAGCACGACGGGGATCTCCTCCGCGCCGTCCGGCGCGCGCTCGATCGTCGTCAGCTCGGCGGCGTGGCGCGGATCGCCGACGCTGATCCCGCCGAGCATCTGCACCCGCTCGGCGAGTGCGTCGACGAGCTCCAGCTGCTCGCCCGCGTGCTTGTCGAACAGGAGATGGAGCTGGTAGAAGGTCGGCCCGGCCGCGTTCCAGTGCGCCTTCTTGTAGAGGGCGTAGAGGATCGTGGTGTCGGCGAGGATCTCGTTGAGGAGCTGGCAGCTCTCCGTGCGCGCCTCCGCGGACAGGGCGATCGGGAGCTGGCGCAGCGATCCGAACCGCTGGAGCTCGCCGCCGCGCTGGCCGAGTCTCGGCTCGGGCGACCGGCGGGCTGACGCGGCGCGGCCATTGGAGGAGCTGCCACTGGAGGAGCTGCTGCCGTTGGACGCCGAGCGGCCGCGGGTGGTGGTTGCCATGGGGGTCTCCTGCGACGGATGGGTGCAGTGAGATCCTCTCCCCCCACGACGCACGGATGCACCTGCACGTCGGTCGGCGGGCTTGCAGCGAGGTGGCGACCTCGCGTCTGCTCAGTCGACGGAGGTCCGGCCCCGCGCCTCGACCACCTCGATCACCGTCACGGCGGGCTGGCTGCCGAGCGCCGCATAGGAGCCGTCGACGTCGTCCACGACGTCCACGACGAGCGCCCACCGCCCGGTCGCGGACGGGGCGGTGAGCGAGCTGCGGAGGGTGATCAGCTGCCCCGGCTCCAGCGGCACCGGGCCGAGGACCACGGGGTCCGGCGTCGCGTCGTCCGCCACCGCGTTCCCGGCGTCATCGAGCCGGACCCAGGTCGCGATCGCGCGCGTCCCGCGCTCGACCTCCATCTGCCCCGCGCCCGCATCGAGCGACCAGGTGCCGGCCCACGACAGCGTGCCCGAGTTCGCCACGTTGACCGAGACGCGCAGCGCGCTGTCCGCCTCGACGCCGTTCTCGCGGGCGTTGAGACGCAGCGTCGCCCGCCGATCGCCGGGCACGAAGACCGCGATGTCCTGGGCCGGGACGACGGCCCTCCCGAACCGGCGGTCCCGGATCCCCAGGTGGAGCGTGTATGCGCCGGGCGTGGTCGGCAGTGGCGCGGTGAGCCGCATCGACTTTCCCTGCACGGTCACGGTCGCGCCCTTGGGCACCTTCGCGGTCGCGGCCGTCGTGCGCACCGGGATCCCGGGCGAGACCGCGGCGGCGGTGACCGGATCCTTCGCTGTCACGAACTTCGCGGTCACGTCCGCGCCGGGGAAGCGCCATCGCCTCGGCGCCTTGAGCGACCACGCGGCGTCGATCGTGGACACCGAGCGGACGAGCCTGGCCGTCGACGACGTCCGCACCTTGGCGAACGGGGCGGCCTTCGCCGTCGGCGTCACCGCCGCGAACACCGCACCGCCGCGGGTCCAGGCGAACTTCCGGATCGCCCACACGGGGATCCACTCCCCCTGCCAGCCGTCGCGGCCCAGCGGGTCCATCAGCCACACGCGGCCGTGCTTCGCGTCGTAGCGCTCGATGTAGACCGCGTGATTGTCCTTCTTGCCCCGCTTCTTCCAGAAGGCGTAGTCCCAGCGCCCGAACCACTGCGGGAGCTTGTGGTCGTCGCCCAGGACGACCGCGCCCGCGCCCTTCCCGAGGCGGTGGAGGAGCTGCGACCAGGTGAGCGACTCGCCGCCGTCCGGGGAGAACCGCAGGTTGAACCCGTATTTGGCGAACGCGATCTTCATGTCCCGGAACCGCGATCCGCCGTGGCTGTCGCCCGACGCCGCGCGCAGCTGCTGGCGCGTGACGCGCACGTCCCCGTTGGTCCACTTGTCCAGGAGCATCGCGCCGGACGCCCAGAGGCAGTCCGTCCACGGCCGGGTGTCCGTCTCGGTGACGAACGCCGGGCGGTACCCGGGCAGCGGGCGCGGCGGCTCGAGCGCGGCGGCCGGCGAGGGCAGCGCGGACAGGAGCGAGGCGGCCGCCAGGACGGCGACCGCGACGGCGCGGGCGCGTGCAGAGAGGCTGGCGCGGACGGGTGTGGCGGCGATGGGCATCCGGACGTCGTGGAGCGGCCGTCCGGGCGCCCCGGACGGCCGGGGCGTGGAGGAACCGCGAGGATGGAGGAAGGGCTCCTCCAGCCTCGCGCAGCCGGTGCGTCGGGGAAATGGTCCGGCGGTCCCGCCGCCCTCGGACGATGGTCCGGGTCAGCCCGTCACGGCCAGGTGATCACCGCGTTCATCGGCGTGATCCCGAACCCTTCCTCGGTGTTCTGGAGCACGACCTTCCAGGGATTCGCCGCCGTGACTGCGAAGTCGACGTCGGTGCCCACGGATCCCTGGTCCGGCGCGTAGGTGAGGTTGCCCGGGCCGCCCTGCTCGATGACGTCGATCTCGTACGTGAAGGGGTGGCCGCCCCAGTCGGCGGTGACGCCCAGCTTGCCGTCCCGCCGCGGCGTGACCGTGGCCTGGATCCCGTTCGTGTCCGGGTAGGCCGTCCCGTCGAACCGGGCGTTCTCGATCGTCACCTTCGGCTTGTTGGCCTGGAACGACAGGGTCACGTCGACGATCGGCTGCGCGATGCCGTCACCGCGGAGGGTGAGGATGAACGTCTCCGAGGGCTTCGTCGTCTTGGCCGTCAGCTTCCCGCTGCCCGCAGTCCGGCAGCCCAGCGTCTTGGTGGGCGTCTTGAGGCACATCACCACGTCGCCCATCGGGCTCACCGTCGCAACCTCCGCCTTGACGCCGCCGGTCGCGCTCTTCCACGTGATCACGCGGTCGGCGCCATCCGGGTTGTCCTTCGCGTCCAGGAACAGCGAGTGCAGGGTGATCGTCGCCGCGGGGACGACGGACGGGCTCGGCTCCGCACTCGGGCTCGCCTCGTCGGTCGCGCTCGGCTCGTCGCTCGGCGCCTCGCTCCCGGGCTCGATGGACGGCTCCTCGCTGGGCGTCTCGCTCGCCACGGCCCCGGGGGACGGAGATGCCCCGCTCCCTCCCCCACCGGTCAGCAGGGCGCCGGCGGCGAACCCGCCGAGCAGTGCGAGGACGGCGATGAGCGCGATGACGACCAGGCGCGAGCGGTTCTCCATGTGCCCATGGTAGGCGCGACCGGCGCAACGGTCCCCCGTACCTTCGGGTCGGTGCGGGGTACGACGGTGGGGTCAGGTGCGGTCAGGACCGTCCCCGACCGCGCCCGTCAGGGCTCGCGCGGCGGCGCCGGATTCGCCAGTCCCTCGACGACCGTCGCGTCCGCGAGGGTCAGGAGGATGGACGACGGGGCGATCACCTTCCAGCTCCGGCTCCCGCCGCCGAGCACGATCCGCTCCCGCGCCATGACGGCCGCGTCGATCCAGACCGGGAGCCCGGCGGGGAGCCCGAACACCGTGACCCCGCCGATCTCGTGCCCCGTGATCGCCCGCGTCTCGTCCGGCGACGCGAACGACGCCTTGCGCCCGAAGCGGCCCTTGATCGTCCGGTTGACGTCCAGGCGGTGCGTGGCCAGCACGACGCACGCCGCGTAGACGGGCTCCGCGCCCTTGCCCACGACGATGATCGTGTTCGCCGAGTCCTCGAGCGCGAACCCGTAGTGCGCGCAGAACGCGGCGGTGTCGGCGAGCTCCGGGTCGCACGGGAACAGCTCGTACTCGCCGCGTCCGGCGAGGGCGGCGTCCAGGGCATCGCGATCGGCGTCGTGGTGGTCCTCGGTCATGACGCGCACGGTACCCGGTTCGCGCGTCGCGCCGGGCCTACGAGCGCCGCTCCCCGTCACGCAGCCGGACGACGGAAGAACGGCCCGCTCCCCGAGAGGAGCGGGCCGTCGCGTGTCGCGGCGATGCGGCGTGATCAGTCGCCGAAGCGGGGATCCGTCCCGGCGAGCACCTGGGCGAGCCAGGCGATGTCGTCCGGCTGGTCGATCCGGTAGGCGCCGTCGCCACCGGTGCAGTTGGGCGGGACCCCGTAGGAGTTGACCGCGACCTGCAGGTTGGTGTTGTTCAGGAAGAACGGGCCGCCGGAGTCACCGGAGCAGGTGCCGCCCTGGTGGGGCTTCCCGTTGTTGTTCGAGAACACGATCGACGACTTGTCGTGGATGCCGTAGACGCCCTTCGAGTTGATGATCGTCTGCTGGCTCTTCATCCGGGTGTCGCCGCCGAGCTGGACCTTCGGCCGCGAGTACTCGAGCCCGTAGCCCACGGCCTCGAACACCGTCTGGGCCTTGTCCTTGCCCGCGAACTGGTCGAGGTAGTTGAGCGGTGCGAGCTCGGCGAAGTCCACGTCGCCCGGCGGGTTGTAGGGCTCGTCGAGGATCACGACGCCGGCGTCGTGCAGGTAGAACGCGTCGTTGTCGAACTGCGGATGCGGATAGGCCGTGCCGCGATGCCAGGTGCTGCTGGCGTCCAGGGTGGCGGACCAGGCCGCGTACCGGGCGGGATTGTCGGGGATGTACGGGGCGCTGCTGATGCCCGTGTAGTCGGGCTCCTCCAGGAAGCTCACCCAGACGTCGTTCCCGCCGTAGCCACCTGTCCCCTCCGTGGCCGCACCGTCAAGCCCGGTGCCGTAGGTGCAGTGGCCGGCGGTGAGCACCACCGTCGGGCTGATCAGGGTTCCCGAGCAGTTGAACCAGGATCCCGGCGCCGTGAACCTCGGATCCTTCTCGCTCGGGACGTAGAAGAACAGCTGCCCGACGTAGGGGTGCTCGTTGTTGTCGGGCTGGCCGTTGGTGATGGCGCCGACCGGTGCCGCCACGGCGAGGGTGGCGATCACCCCGGCCAGCAACGCGCCCCGGAGTCGTCCGTGCCGCATGCGCTCCTCCCGTGCAGTGCCCGCAGGCCGGCGGGCCCGTGGGTCGCCAAGCCATGTCGTCTCGGCCGCCCGGGGACGGGGGCCGCCAGGTGCGGCACCGGCAGGACCCGGTCGGCGGTCGTGGCTCGATGCGTCCGACGCTACCCCCGGCGCCGGACGTGGTCAACCCGGGATACACACCTGCAACGCGATTGGTTCGCCGTTCGGGGTGCGCCCGTGCACCGCCCCTTCACCGGCCCGATAGCATGGAGCCGTACACGACCAGTTGCCCCGCAACCTCACATGCGCGCTCCAGACGTGCGCCCGCAACTCCGGAGACCCGATGACCGCCACCCACGACCTCCACGCCCTCGGCCAGAGCCTGTGGCTCGACAACATCACCCGCCCGATGCTCGATTCGGGGACCCTCGCGCGGTATATCGCGGAGCTCGACGTCACCGGCCTCACGTCCAACCCCACGATCTACGACAGGGCGATCGGCGGCTCCGACGCGTACGACGATGCCGTCCGCTCGTCCGTCGACGCCGGCGCAACGCCGGAGCAGACGTTCTTCGACCTCGCGATCGCGGACCTCGTCCGCGCGGCCGACCTGTTCCGCCCCGCGCACCTCGCCTCGGGCCGGGTCGACGGCTTCGTCTCGCTCGAGGTCAGCCCGCTCATCGCCTACGACAGCGACACGACGCTCGCCGACGCGAAGCGGCTGCACGCCCTGGCCGGGCGGGAGAACCTGTTCATCAAGATCCCCGGCACGCCGGAGGGCCTCGTCGCGATCGAGGAGTCGATCTTCGCGGGCGTCCCGATCAACGTGACGCTGCTGTTCTCGCCCGCCCAGTACGTCGCCTGTGCGGAGGCCTACACGCGGGGCATCGAGCGACGCGTCGCCGCGGGGCTGGACCCGTTCGTCCCGTCCGTGGCATCGCTGTTCATCAGCCGCTGGGATGCCGCGGTGACGGATCGCGTGCCGGCGGACCTCGTGCTCAAGCTGGGGCTCGCCGTCGGCGGCACCGCCTACGCGGAGTACGTCGCGTTCTACGAGACGCCCCGCTGGCAGGCGCTGCTGGCGAAGGGCGCGAAGCCCCAGCGGCTCCTGTTCGCGAGCACGGGCACCAAGGACCCGACGGCATCGAAGACGCTGTACATCGACGGCCTGGCCGCCCCCGACACCGTCAACACGATGCCCGAGGACACGCTGCTCGCCCTCGCGGAGTCGGACGTCACCATCAACGCCCTGCCGACCGACGGGTCGGCGGCTCGCGCGATGCTCGCCCGGTTCGAGGAGGCTGGCATCTCCATCGACGGCCTGGGCCTCGAGCTCCAGCAGAAGGGCGCCGAGGCGTTCGTGAAGAGCTGGGCGTCGCTGATGACCCGCGTCACGGAGAAGGCCGCGGCCGTCGCCAGCGCCTGACCCTCGCCCACTCCCCTCCCGCCAGCCGCCCCCGCCGCCCGTCACCATCGAGGCACCTGTCGCCATGAGCAACGCCAAGGCACGCCGGCGCGCCCGCGCCGCGATCGTGGAGTTCGGGATTCGCATGCAGGTCGAGCGCCTCGCCTACTGGACGTCCGGGAACCTGTCGATGCGGGTGCCCGGCGACCCCGACCTGGTGGCCGTCTCGCCGAGCGCGATGCCCTGGGACCTCGTGGAGCCGGACGACGTGCCGCTCGTGCGCCTGGATGGCAGCGTCCTGGACGGGACCACGCGGCCCACGTCAGAGCTGCCGCTGCACACGCTGCTCTACCAGCGGCGCCCCGACATCCGGGCGATCGTCCACGTCCACAGCCCGGCGGCGATGGCGATGGCGGCGCTCGACTGGACGCTGCCCGCGTTCCTCACCGGCCTCGTGGAGGCGACCGGCGGCTCCGTCGCCTGCGCGCCGTACGCGCGCCCCGGCTCCGCGCAGCTCGCGGACGCGGTCGCCGACGCGCTCGACGGGCGCGGCTGCTGCTTCCTCCGCCACCACGGGCTGCTCGCCATCGGTGCGAGCCTCCCGCGGGCGTTCCAGGCCGCTACCGTCACCGAGGGGGCGGCGGACGCCTACCTGCGCGCCCGATCGGTGGGGACGGTCTCGGACCTGCCGGCCGACGAGGTCGACTGGATCGCGGAGGCGTGGCACGCACAGTGGTCTGGCGCCGACACCGGCACGCGCGGCTGAGGAGATGGGCATGACCGACACGCTGATCCCGGACAAGGCGGCATCCACGGCCGCGCTGGAGCGCCTCGACCTGCGCACCCAGCTGTTCATCGACGGGCGGTTCCGCGATGCCGAGGGGGGCGCCCGGTTCGCGACCGAGAACCCGGCCACGGGTCGCCAGATCGCGGAGGTCGCCCGCGGCGGTGCCGCCGACGTGAACGCGGCCGTCGCCGCCGCCCGGCGCGCGGCCGACGACGGGCGCTGGAGCCGGATGAGCCCCGGGGATCGGAAGCGGATCCTCGTCCGCTGGGCCGATTCCATCGAGGCCAACGCCCGCGAGCTCGGGATCATCGAGACGATCGACGCGGGCAAGCCGATCACGGACACGGTCGGGCTCGACATGCCCGAGGCGGCGACCTGCATCCGCTGGCACGCGGAGGCGACCGACAAGCTCTATGGCCAGGTCGCGCCGTCGCCGGAGGGCACGATCGCGACGATCACGCGCGAGCCCGTCGGCGTCGTCGCCGGCGTGATCCCGTGGAACTATCCCGCCCAGATGGCGGCCTGGAAGCTGGGACCCGCGCTCGCCACCGGCAACACGATGGTCATCAAGCCGGCGTCCACGACCTCGCTCAGCCTGCTCCGGATCGCGGAGCTGGGCGCCGAGGCGGGGATCCCGGACGGCGTGCTCAACGTCGTCACCGGGCCCGGCGACGTCGTGGGCGAGGCGCTCGGCCGCCACCCCGACATCGACTGCCTCGCGTTCACCGGGTCCACGGAGGTCGGGCGCAACTTCCTGACCTGGAGCGCCCAGTCGAACCTCAAGCGGGTGCTGCTGGAGCTCGGCGGGAAGAGCCCGCAGGTCGTCTTCGGGGACGTCACCGACTTCGAGGATCTCGCCGCCAACGTCGCGCTCGCGATCTTCTGGAACATGGGCGAGAACTGCTCCGCGGGCTCGCGGCTCGTCGTGCACCGCTCGGTCAAGGAGCGGGTCGTCGAAGCCGTCCGGGCGGAGCTGGCCAACTGGCCGGTCGGCGATCCCCTCGAGCCCGCGACCCGGATCGGCGCGCTCATCAACCGCGGCCACATGGAACGCGTGCTGCGGTACGTCGACATCGGCAGGCGCGAGGGCGCCCGCGTCGTCGTCGGCGGGGAGCGGATCCTCGAGGAGACGGGCGGCTACTTCGTCCCGCCCACGATCTTCGACAACGTCCGCAACGACATGACGATCGCCCGCGAGGAGATCTTCGGGCCGGTGCTCTCGGTCATCGAGTTCGACACCGAGGCGGAGGCCGTCGCGCTCGCCAACGACACGCCGTACGGCCTCGCGGCCTCGCTGTACACGAACGACCTCAACACCGCGCACCGCGTCGCCCGGGACATCAAGGCGGGCGTGGTGGGCGTCAACGCGTACGCCGAGGGCGACATGACCACGCCCTTCGGCGGCTACAAGCTGTCCGGGTTCGGCGGCCACGACAAGAGCGTCCACGCGCACGACCAGTACACCGAGACGAAGACGGTCTGGATCCAGCTCAAGCCCGCCGGGTGAGGCCCGGGCCGCCCCACGAAGGCCGGTCCTGAACCTCCCCAAATCTGTGTTGCCCACGGCGGTAGGCTGGGAGTTGGTCTCTCCCCGAGACCCCCCGGGCGCCCGGCCTTCCCCCCCAGGCCGGGCGCCCCTCGTTCCACGCGCTGGACGCCATCGCGTACCCTCCGACGCCATGGACCGTCGACTGCTCCTCGCCCTCGTCCGCGTCCCGCTCGCTGCGCTGGTCGTGGCCGCCATCGTCGCGCAGGCCAGCTATTCCGCCGACGCAGGGGCCCTCATCCCCGTCAACTTCGTCTCGTTCTTCACGATCCAGAGCAACCTCATCGGCGTTGCCGTGTTCCTGATCGGCGCGGCTCGCTGGCGCGGGCCGTCGACGCCGGGCTGGGACCTCGTCCGCGGGGCAGCGGCGCTCAACCTCACCGTGACCTTCGTCGTGTTCGCCCTGCTCCTGTCGAACGCCGACGTCGAGGTGCCGCTGCCGTGGGTCAACACGGTCGTCCACGAGCTGTTTCCGCTCGCGGTCCTGGGCGATTGGCTGCTGGACCCGCCGGCTGCGCCGATCTCGTTCCGGCGCGCCCTGTGGTGGCTCGCCTACCCGCTCCTGTGGCTCGCGTACACGATGATCCGTGGGCCGATCGCCGGCTGGTACCCGTACCCGTTCCTCGACCCCGCGAACGGCGGGTACGGGACGGTCGCCCTCTACGTCGTCGGGATCCTCGTGTTCGGCCTCGTCGTCGTGGCCGTACTCCGGGTCGCGGGCAACGCGCTCCGGGAGCGGCGGGTCATTCCTGCGGCGGCTGGTACGCGGGGCGGCTGATGATGCCGAAGGTCGCGGCGGGCCAGTAGCGCAGGAACGCGCGGCCCACGATGCTCTCGAGCTTGATCGGGCCGAACGAGCGTGAGTCGGCGGACGCCTCCCGGTGGTCGCCCATCACGAACACCTCGTCCGGCCCAAGCGTCCACTCGGACTGGTCCGAGTCGATGGTCGTGGGCTCGTTGACGCCCGCGTCGTCGCGGTAGGTGTAGCCGGACTCGTCGAGTGCCTTCCCGTCCACGTAGACGATCCCGTCCTCGCCGACGCGGACCGTCTCGCCGGGCAGGCCGATGATCCGCTTGATGAACGGCGTCCCGGTCTCGTCCTCGACGCCCTCGGGCGGGTGCAGCACGACGATGTCGCCGCGCTTGAACGGGTCGAAGCGCGGGGTGAGCTTGTCCACGAGCACGTACTGGTCCGGCTCGAGCGTCCGCTCCATGGACGTCTGGCGCACCTGGTACGGCTGCGCCACGAACGTCTGGATGACGAAGAACGTGAGGAGGGTGAGGGCGAGGGTTTCGACGACCTCGATCAGCCAGCGGGGGGGACGAGTCACCCGGCGAGTATGCCGCCGATGCTAGCCTCGCGGGCATGACGCTCGACTTCGACGGTTTCGACGCCCTGACCTTCGACTGCTACGGGACGCTCATCGACTGGGAGACCGGGCTGCTCGCCGCGATGCGCCGCGTCCTCGACGCCCACGGCGTGACCGCCGGGGACGGCGAGCTCCTCGAGCGCTACGCGCGACACGAGGCGGCGCTCGAGGCGGGTCCGTACCTGCGCTACCGCGAGGTGCTCGCGCGCGGGCTCGCCGGCGTGGCCGCGGAGCTGGGCGTGAGCCCGAGCGGCGACCAGCTCGCGGGCTTCGGCGATTCGGTCCGCGACTGGCCGGCCTTCCCGGACTCGGCGGACGCGCTCGCCCGCCTCCAGGCACGCTTCCGGCTGGTGGTCATCACCAACTGCGACAACGACCTGTTCGCGGCCTCGAACAAGCGCCTCGGGGTCGCGTTCGACGAGGTGATCACGGCCGAACAGGCGGGCTCCTACAAGCCCTCGCATCACAACTTCGAGGTGGCGTTCGAGCGCGTCGGTCGCCTGGGCGTCCCGCGCGAGCGGATCCTCCACGTCGCCCAGAGCCTGTTCCACGATCACGTCCCGGCCCACGAGCTGGGCATGACCACGGTCTGGGTCAACCGGCGCCACGCGAAGGACGGTCCCGGCGCCACGCCCCCGGCCGAGGCCAGGCCGGACCTCACGGTGCCCGACATGGCGACGCTCGCGAGCCTCGCCGGCGCCTGAGGGCCCTGGGCCCGTCCCTCATGCGACGGGCGCGAGCACCCCCGTGGTCGCGGGCGGCCGCTGGACGAGCCGCACGCGTCGCAGGAGCTGCGCGTTGGCGGCGACGATGATCGTCGACAGGCTCATGGCCACGGCTCCGGCGGCCATCGGCAGGTCGATCCCCCACGGGACGAACAGCCCCATCGCGACGGGGATGGCAACCAGGTTGTAGCCGGTCGCCCAGGCGAGGTTCTGGAGCATCTTCCGGTACGTCGCCCGCGAGAGCTCGATCGCGCCGACGACGTCGCGCGGGTCGCTCCGCACGAGCACGATGCCGGCGGACTGCACCGCGACGTCCGTCCCGGCGCCGATCGCGATCCCCACGTCCGCCGTGGCGAGCGCCGGTGCGTCGTTGACGCCATCGCCCACCATCGCGACCCGCCGGCCGCCGGCCTGGAAGCGGCGCACCGCGTCGGCCTTGTCGCCCGGCAGGACCTGTGCCGCGACCTCGTCGATCGCCAGGCGCCGCGCGACCGCCTCGGCGACCGCCTGGGCGTCGCCCGTGATCATGGCGACCCGGACGCCCATCGCGTGGAGGCGCGCGACGGCCTCCGCGGACTCGGGGCGGATCTCGTCCTCCAGCGCGATCGCGCCGAGGACGCGACCATCGGCGACCACGTGGAGCACCGTCCGCCCCTGGGCGGACCAGTCGGCGGACGAAGCCACCTGGTCGAGACCCAGCTCCTCGAGCAGGCGAGGGCCACCCACCGTGACCGACCTCCCGTCGACGATTGCACGGGCCCCGCGGCCGGGGAGCGCCTCGAACGTCGAGCTGCCCGGGACGGCCACGGCGCGCTCGGCGGCGGCGCGGACGATCGCGCGGGCGAGTGGGTGCTCGGCATCGTGCTCCACCGCCGCCGCCAGCCGTAGCACGGTCCGCTCGTCGGTCCCTGTCGCGCCCGCGACGTCCGTCACCGCGGGCGACCCGAGCGTCAGCGTCCCCGTCTTGTCGAAGATCACGGTGTCGACCTCGCGTGCCCGCTCGAGCGCCAGGCGGTCCTTCACCAGCAGCCCGTTGCGAGCGCCGAGCGAGGTCGAGATCGCGATCACGAGGGGGATCGCGAGGCCCAGCGCGTGCGGGCACGCGATGACGAGGACCGTCGCCGTGCGGACGAGGGCACCCTCGGGATCGCCGAGCGCCCACCAGACGACGAGCGTGATGGTGCCGGCGGCGAGTGCGACGTAGAACAGGAGCGCGGCCGCTCGATCGGCGAGCGCCTGCGCGCGCGAGGCGGACGCCTGGGCCGCGGCCACCAGGCGCATGATCCCCGACAGCGCCGTCTCGTCGCCGATCGCGGTGACGCGCACCCGGAGCGAGCCGCCCGCCGCCACGGTCCCGGCCACCACCGCGTCGCCGGCCGCCTTGGGCACCGGGCGGGACTCGCCCGTCACGAGCGACTCGTCCACGTCCGCGGCCCCCTCCGCGACCGTGCCGTCTGCCGGGAGCCGGCCACCCGGCCGGACGAGGACCACGTCGCCCACGGCCAGCCGCGCAACCGGGACGACCTCCGTGGAGCCATCGGCGAGCACCCGCTCGGCGGTGTCGGGCAGGAGGTCGGCGAGCGCGCCCCGCGCCTGGGCGATCGACCGCATCTCCAGCCAGTGGCCCAGGAGCATGATCGTGATCAGCGTCGCGAGCTCCCACCAGATCACGACGTCGAACAGCCCGAGGGTCCCGGCCCAGCTCGTGACGAACGCCACGACGATCGCCAGCGAGATCAGGGTCATCATCCCGGGCTGCCGCGCCCGCAGCTCGCCCGCGCCGCCGCGCAGGAAGACCAGGCCGCCGTAGAGGAACACGAGCGTCCCCAGCAGAGCCGGCAGCAGCTCGCTGCCCGGGAACGCCGGCAGGGTGTACCCCACGAGCATCGCGACGTCCTCGCTCAGCAGGACGACGGGGATCGTCAGCAGGAGGCTGAGCCAGAACCGGTCGCGGAACATGGCGACGGAGTGGCCGGCGTGCGTGTCGTGTCCGGCGTGCGGGTCGCGACCGGCGTGGCCGGCGTCGTGCCCGGGGGTCTCGGGCGCGTGGTGGGTCTCGTGGTGGTCCATGGCGGTGGCCGTCCGGGCTGCCTCGTGCGGGGTGGGCTGATACTCCCCCCCAGTATCCGGGCGCTGTCAAGGCACCGCCCGCCGAGGCGGCCCTGTGGGTCGGACGTCCGTGCTCCATGATGTCCGGCACATGGACGTGATCGCCACCTTCGCCACGCTCGACGACGCGGAGTCCGCCCTGGACTGGATCGGGGTCGACTTCGCGGACGGCGATGACGCGTTCCAGGGCGAGCTCTCCGGCGACGACCGGGAGCTCCTCGGCGCCGCCATCGACGATCCCGAGACGCCGGGCCCCGTCCGCGAGCTCGCCCGCGCGCTCCTCGCCCGCTGGGACGCGGACGGCACACCGCAGCTCCGGTTCGCGGTCGGCTGGAGCCGCTGACTGCCGTTCGCCGAGCGCTTCGGCAGTGCGGCCGATCACGCGGGGGATCGGCGATCCCGGGGGTACTCGACGATCGGCATCTGCTCATCTCCGATTCGGCAGGCCGGCGTCGTGCTCCAGCGCCCCCTGGGTCTGACCGCTGTCCCCCATCGTCGGGCGCGACGCGACGATCGCGCATCGCCCGCAACGGGCGACTCGTCGCGCCGGCCTCCGGCGAACGGGCCTCCGGCGAAGGGGGCCCCGGGCGCACAATGCGCCAGTCGGACCATCGTGGGTTCGACCCGCCAGCGCGGGCCGGCTCGACTCCGGTGGTTCGCGGACCCGCGGTCGGTCGCACGCGGCATCATCCGGTACGGGCGATGCCGGGCGACGCGACCCGCGGTTGGATGGACGACACTGCGGGGAGGGTCGCCGCCTCGGGCCACGGTTGTCACCCGTGTGCCGATGCCGGCAGGAGGAGGGAACGTGCTGCGCCGGATCGTGGACTTCTACCGGCTCCAGTTCCAGGTGATGCGCGAGTGGCAGCCCAGTGGCGGGTCGCGCATCCGGCGCATCCTCGCGACCCTCGTCATCAGCGTGGTCTCGCTGGGCGGTGCGGTGGCCCTGACGCCCGGGTTCGACATGGTCCCGGGCTCGCCGATCATCGGCACCCTGCTGCTCGGGGCGATCGCGCTCGGGCTGCTCAACCTCCTGGTCAGGCCGGTGTTCCTCGGCCTGTTCGCCGGCGTCTCCGTCATCGCGGTCGCCATCGCGACCCTCGTGTTCCAGGTCGCGACGTTCCTGCTGCTCCCGCGCTGGATCGACCAGCTGGTGGTCAGCGGGCCCCTCGCCGCCCTGGTCGCATCGCTGATCTATGCGCTCGTGAACACGATCCTCGTCGCGATCTTCTCGATCACCAGCGACGACTCCTACTTCGCCGTCCTCATGCAGCAGCTCGCCGCGCGGCGGGCGGACGTCGTCCGGACCGACAAGCCCGGGCTGGTGGTGATCCAGGTCGACGGGCTCGCGGAGCCCATCCTCGCCCGCCAGGTCCGCGCCGGCCGCGTCCCGCACCTGTCGTCGTGGCTGCGCTCCGGCCGGTACGTGCTCGACGGCTGGGAGGCCCTCCTGCCGCCGACCACTCCCGCGAGCCAGGCGGGGATCCTCCACGGCAACAACGACGGCATCCCGGCGTTCCGCTGGTACGAGAAGGACGAGGGGCGGCTGATGGTCGCCAACCACCCCGAGGACGCAATGGTCGTGGCCGGTCGGATCTCGAACGGCGAGGGCCTGCTCTCGAACGACGGGGCGAGCGTGGGCAACCTGTTCTCGGGCGACGCCGCTCGGTCCTACATCTCGATGGCGACGATCAAGGACAAGGAGCAGGGCCTCGGCAGGAGCGAGACCTTCCTGTCCTTCTTCGCGAGCCCGTACAACTACCTCACGACGATCGTGCTGTTTGTCGCGGAGATCATCAAGGAGTACGTCCAGGCGAGGCGCCAGGCGAGGCGCGGGATCGAGCCCAGGATGCACCGCGGCATGCCCTACCCGGTCGCGCGCGCGGCGACCAACGTGGCCCTGCGCGACGTGTCCACTGCCCTGGTGATCGAGGAGATGTACCGCGGCGCCCCGATGATCTATGTCGACTACACGGACTACGACGAGATCGCCCACCACAGCGGCCCGGAGCGCAGCGAGACGTTCGATGCGCTCGACGGCGTGGACCGCGCGATCGCGACGCTCGAGAAGGCGTCGGTGCATGCGCCGCGGCCGTATCGCTTCGTCATCGTGTCGGACCACGGGCAGACGCTCGGCGCCACGTTCCTCCAGCGCTACGGCAAGACGCTCGGCGACGTGGTGCGCGACCTCATGGGGGGCGGGACGACGGTCCACGAATCGGCTGCCCGCGTCGAGGAATGGGGCCAGACCAACGCCTTCCTGTCGGAGCTGACCCAGGCGAAGGGCGTGTCGGGCAACCTCGCCCGGACGGCCCTGCGCTCGCAGTCATCCGGGGGCGTGGTGGAGCTCGGGCCCACCGAGGGCGAGGATGCCCCGCCGCCCACCGCGGCCGCCGAGCGGCCGGACCTCATCGCGATCGCGTCGGGCAACCTGGGCCTCGTCTACTTCCCGCGGATGCCCGGGCGGGTCAGCATCGAGCAGCTCGCCTCGACGTATCCCGGCCTCGTGGAGTCGCTCGCGGCACACCCGGGCATCGGCGCGATGCTGGTCCGCTCCGAGGCGCACGGGTCAGTCGTCGTCGGCGCGGCCGGAATCAACTACCTGCACGAGAACCGGGTGGAGGGCGTGGACCCGGTCGCGCACTATGGCGGCCGCTCGCGGGAGGCGTTCCTCCGCCTCGACGGGATGTCGCACGTGCCGGACCTCTCCATCGTCAGCCTGTACGACCCGGTGTTCGAGGAGGTCGCCGCGTTCGAGGAGCTCATCGGGTCGCACGGCGGCCTCGGCGGCGCACAGACGCGGCCGCTGATCATCCACCCGGCCGACTGGTCGCTCGACGAGGAGCTCGTGGGGGCGGAGGCCGTCTACCGCCAGATCCGTCGCTGGTCGGAGCGCCATCTCGATCACCGCTTCGGCAAGGGCGGCACCGCGGAGCCGCTCCCGATGCCGGAGCCGCTCGAGGCGACGGCGCCCGTGACCCCGCAAGCGGCGCGGGTCGGCTGACCCGCGACCGGACGCGACCCCGGACCCCCCATGACACGGCTGCTCGATCCGATCCCGCTGGCGCTGGGATTCGTCATGTTCGCGATCGTGTCGATCCTGTTCTACGAGGCCGGGTTCCGGCTGGGCCGCTGGTGGCAGCGCCGCATGCCCGGGGAGCAGGAGGGACCCGCCGACATGCTGGTCGGCTCGATCCTCGCGCTCATGGCGTTCCTGCTCGCGGTGACGATGGGCATGGCGTCGGACCGGTTCGACACCCGCCGCGGCCTCGTCCTCGCGGAGGCCAACGCCATCGAGGGCGCCTTCCTGCAGGCGGACTACCTGCCGGATCCCCAGGCCGACGAGCTCAAGGAGCTGCTGCGCGAGTACGTCCCGCTCCGGATCGCGCCCAGCGACCCGTCCCAGCTGCCCGCGATGATGGCGCAGGGCACCGAGCTGCGTGCCCGGATGTGGACGGTCCTGGCGTCGGTCGCCCGCTCCGGGCACAGCCCGGACCTGATGTCCGCGCTCGGCGACCAGCTCACCGAGCTGACCAACCTCAACGAGACCCGCGTGGTCGGCGGGCTCTACTCGCGGGTGCCGGAGACCGTCCTCGCCTACCTGCTGCTGGGCTCCGCGCTCTCGCTCGGCATGGTGGGCTACACCGCGGGGCTGCGCGAGCGGCGGAGCGTCCTGTCCGCGGCCGTCCTGATCGTCGTGATGGGGGCGGTCCTGATGCTCGTCGTGGACCTCGACCGGCCGCAGGACGGCCTGATCAACGTCAGCCAGCAGGCCCTCATCGACGTCCAGCTGCGCCTGGGGCCACCGGCACCCTGAGCCCGGGCGCCGCCCCGGGCGCGATTCGGGGTCTGCGTTCAGCCGGCCTCGGGCAGCCTGCCGAACTCCTCCGGGAAGAACTCGTGCAGGGCGACGTTGATGCCCGCCGCGACCGGCACGGCGAGGAACGTGCCCACGATGCCGAACGCGGTCGAGGCGACCACCACCGCGAACAGCGCGACCAGCGGGTGCAGGTCCACCGCGCGCCCCAGCACCGCGGGCATGATCAGCACGTCCTCGACCTGCCGGAGGATGAACAGGAACACGACGGACGCGATGGCGAGCGGCAGTCCGCCGGCCGACAGGGCGACGATGGCCACGATCGTGCCCGCGATGATCGGACCGATGAACGTGATCACCTCGAGCACGGCGACAAGCACGCCCAGCGCCAGCGGGTAGGGCAGGTGCAGCACGAACGTGAACACGAGCGTCACGACGGTGCCCACGAAGACCATGAGCACCAGCTGGCCGCGGAGCCAGCGCCCCACGACGACGTGGATCCGACCTGCGACCCGGACGAGCTCGGCCCGATCGGCCGGATGGAGGAAGCGCAGCGCCGTGTCGCTGAGCTTCGCGCCATCGAGCAGCAGGAAGAACGTGACGATGACCATGAGGATGACGTCGAGCGTCCCGTGGAGCAGCTGCTCCGCCGCCCGGATGGCGCCCTCGGGCGTCTGGAGATAGGTGCGGGCGGCAGCCTCGAGCTGGACCGCCAGCTCCTCGACCGTGAAGTGCTGGTCCCCGATGACCAGGCCGTCGGGCCCGAGCACCTGGCGCAGGGCGGTCTCGAGCGCGTCCGGTCCCGATCGGCCCAGGAGCTGCAGCTCCCGGTAGACGGGGTTCGCGAAGGCGAGCACGAGGGCGACGATGCCCAGGAGCGCCGTGCCGTACCCGAGCACGACGATGAGCAGTCGCGACCGGTGCGTGCGGGCCTGGACCCGGTCGATGTACGGGCTGAACGCGTAGGCAATGATCGCCGCGACGACGAACGGCAGCATCACCGGGCGCGCGAACCAGAACACCGCGATCGCGAACGCCGCCAGGACGAGCACCCGGCGGGCCGGCACGCGGATCCGGGGATCCGCCCCCGGCCCGGTCACGACGGCGCGTCCGGTTCCGCGGCGGTGTCGCCGCCAGGCGTCGAGCGCCCCAGCAGCGCGGCGACCCAGCTCGTCCGCGGGTTGTGCTCGAGGACGAGGACCAGGAGCACCGTGATCGGCATGGACAGCAGCGCACCGACCGGGCCGAGCAGCCACGTCCAGACGAAGAACATCGTGAACACGAGCCAGGTCGACAGCGACAGGGCGCGCCCGGTGAGCGTCGGCTCCAGGACGTTCTCGGCGACGAGGTTGAGCACGATCCCGCCGACGACGATGACTGCCGCCGCGGGGGGCCCGGACTCCGCAAAGGCGAGCACGGTGGGCGCGATGAGCGCGATCACGAGCCCGAGATAGGGCACGAAGCTCAGGAAGAAGGCGCCGACGGCCCACAACGGGGCGTAGTCGACGCCGACGACGAGCATCAGCGCCAGGAGGCTGACTGCCGTGACGGCGTTGACCCTGACGCGCACGACGACGTAGGTGATCGCCGCCTGCGCCAGCGCCGGCGTCTCGCGGAACACGGGGTTCTCGCTGCCCAGGCCGCTCGCGACGAGCCCCGAGAGTCGCGGCGCGTCGAGCAGCAGCAGGGCGGCGATCACGATCGCGAACGCGAGGCTGCTTCCGACCTCGACGACGATCCCGGCCACCCAGCGCAGGACGGCGACGAGCGTCTCCGGGGGCAGGAGGTCGCGCACCGAGCCGATCGCGCCCGTCTGCCCCGCCTCCGAGTAGCGCTGCTGGAACTCGTCCGTGTACATGCCCAGCGAGGTGCCGAGCGACTGGGCGGACACCAGCATCAGCCACACCACCAAGGCGCCCACGATCACGACGATCGCCACGGTCACGGCGAGCGCGACACCGGCCGACGCGCCGCGGCCCTGCAGCCACACGAACAGCGGCGTCACCATCGCGGCGAGGAACAGCCCGAGGCCGAAGGGGGCGAGCACGGGGGCAAGCCAGGCGACGACCTGGAGCGCGACGCCGACCGCCACGAACGTGACCAGCATCGCGAACAGGTTCGTGTTGCCGCGCACCCAGCGGGGCACGATCGAGCGGGTGGCACGCGCGGCCGGAACGGGCCGGGGCCCGGCGTCCTCCATCACGCCGTCTCCACCGCGTACGCCCTGAGCTCGGACGGCATCGGCAGCACCGGCTGGGAGCCGCGCGTGACCTTGAGCAGGATCCACGCGATCGGGATGGGCATGAACCACTGGAACAGCCGGAACAGCATCACGCCCGCGGTGATCAGCCCCTCCCACTCGGGACCCGCGATCGCGGTGAGGCCGGCGATGTACAGGAGCTCGGGGATGCCCGCGCCGCCCGGCGCGATCGGGATGATCGTGATCACGCTCGTGAGCGCGAAGATCGCCAGCACCTCGGGGTACGACAGGACGTCCTCGCCGATGCCGACGACGCGCAGCGCGACGACGAGGACCCCGGTCCACACCAGCTGCCCGACCGCGCCGATCGCCATCGCGGCGAGCCCGCGCCGACGGATGAGCTCGCCCAGGAGGTCGCGGAAGTCCCGGATGCCGCCGGTGACCTGCGGGGTGTCCTCCCGGCCGAGGCTGCGGTAGCCCCAGTCGACGATCGACTGGATCGTGGCCGCGACCCGGTCCGCGGTGCGATCCGAGCGGACGATCGCGATCAGCACCGCGCTCGCGATCACGAGGGCGACCGTGCTGATGAACGAGATGATGAACGCGATCCCGCCGCCGCCCAGCCCACCCGTGAGCAGGAGCGCGACGAAGGCGAGCACCGGCGTCACGAGGCGGGTGAGCGTGTTGAGGACGCCGTACACGGCCATCCCCGAGGTGGCCTCCTTGATCCCCACGCCCCAGCCGCGCATGACCACCCACACGACGGCCATGTTCCACGGTCCCATCGGGACGCTGGCGCCGATCCCGGACAGGATCAGGTAGGCCTGCGTCCCGCGCGCCACCGACATGCCCGGCACGAGGACGGCGAGCATGGCGCCGCTGACCACCCACGCCACGAGGACGGCGCCGCTCATGAGGACGAGCTGCGGCAGGGTGAGCGCGCGGAACGCGGCGACCACCTCGGTGTAGTCGATGAACCGGGGCAGGATGATCCCGAACACCAGCACGAGGATCCCGACGACGAGACCCGTGCGCAGGATCGCGGTCCGCCGGCTGGGCTGCTCGGGGACCGAGACCGCCCCGCTCCCGGCGGGCTCACCCGCGGCGACCTCGCCCGGAGCGACCTCGGAACGGTTCACCGGTGTGCTGGCCGGATCCATCGAGTCGCCCGCTCCTCTCCTGCCCCGATCACGCGAAACGCGAGTCTAGCGGGGTGCACCAGCCGCATGTGACCGGACCCCGGCCGGGGCTGCCGCGTGGTGGTACCGTCCGGTCGGATGCCGGGGTCGCGGCGGCGGGGGCCGCACGCGGGCGAGATCGCCGGCGCACGTGGCAGCATCGGAAGGCAGGTCTCGAGGCATGCGCAGGCGCACGGTGATCGCGGCGGGAGCGGCTGCAGCCGGCACGGCCGTTGCGTGGCGGCGCGCCGGACGTCGTCGCGCGCTCGAGGCGGCGACGACGCGCCCGATCGACGCGGAGGCCGCGCGGACGCTCGTGGAGGCGGTGCTCGGCCGGCGAGCACGCCGCCTGTCGCTGGCCGTCAACTTCGCCCAGAGCACCGCGACGGCCTGGGACGTGCTGATCGACGGGCCGGCTTTCTTCCCGCGCATGCTGGCGGACATCGAGGCCGCCATGAGCGACGTCCACATCCTGATCTTCGGCTTCAAGGACGGCGAGATCGGCGGGCAGATGCGCGACCTCCTGGTCCGCAAGGCGTCGGAGGGCGTCGCGGTCCGGCTGCTGGTGGAGGCGGGCTACAGCCAGCCGAACGGTGGATCCAAGGCGTTCTACCGCTCGCTCGTCGACGGCGGGGTCCAGGTGACCGCGAACGAGGGCGCGTTCCTGGACCTCGACGGCCTGCTGGGCCAGCGGCGGCCGGATTGGCGCTTCGACGACCTCGCCCACTTCGACCACCGCAAGATCGTGGTCGTCGACGGCGCCACCGCGTTCGTCGGCGGGCCCGGCATCGAGGATCACTACGCCAACGAGGAGTTCCACGACGTCATGGTCCGGCTCGAGGGCCCGGTGGTCGCCCAGGTGCAGGCCGCGTTCCTCCTCTCGTGGCACTTCCAGGGCGGCCCGCTGCCCGAACGCGCCGAGGATCTCGACCGGTTCTTCCCGGCCCAGCCGACGAATGACGCGGGGCTGCCGCTCCAGCTGCTGATGAACGACCCGGGCGAGAGCTGGCTCCCGATCGCTCCGGCGTTCCGGGACGCGGTCGCGACCGCCCGGCGGCGCCTGTACGTCATCAACCCGTACCTGACGGACCGGGGCATCCTGCAGGGCCTCGTGGACGCGGGCCGGCGGGGCGTCGACGTGCGGGTGATCGTGCCTGCCGACCCGCGGTCGCCGCTGGCGAGCGGCGCGGTCCGCCACTGGTTCGGGCCGCTGCTCGCCGCCGGCTGCGACGTCCGAGAGCACCAGCAGATGGCCCACGCGAAGGTCGTCCTGTCCGACGACACGGTGCTGCTCGGCACGGCGAACCTCGACGCGCTGAGCCTGCGCCAGAACTGGGAGCTGCAGCTCCGCGTCCCGGACCCGGCGTTCGCGGACCACGTCGCGCGGGAGCTGTTCGATCGCGACCTCGAGCGCTCGATCCCGGGCACCGTCCCCACCGGCTGGCGGACGAGAGGGCTGAATGCGTTCTTCTCGGCGCTGGCGCCCGTCCTCTGACCCCGCGACGCGGCGCCGGACGCGCACCGCTGCGGGACCCGACCGGGCCGGGCGCTAGCGGGTCACCGAGGCGTTGATACGGACGAGCCGATCATTGCCATCGAAGCGGAGCTCGAGCGACCCGTATCGCTCGCCATCGAACGTGTACACCAGCATCGGCGTGCCGTAGACGCCCGTGATGTGGCTGGGGCGGCCGAGCGTCTCCCACGTATCGGTGATCGACGTCTCCCACGCGAGGCCCTGGGGCAGGGCGCCCGCGTAGGTGTCGACCACCGCGTTGCCGGGACCGTACAACGAGACCACCAGGACGAGACCCTGCACCGTCGTGATCGCCGTCCAGTCCGGACAGACGACGACCAGGTCGTTGCCGCGCGCTTGTGGGGCACTCGGGCAGGACGTGTGCAGCGTGGTGCCGAGCAGCTCGATCGGGTTCCCAACGCGCGGCTCGCTCCAGCCGGCGGCGATCGCCTGGGACAGGTGCCCGGCGAACCCGAGCGCGATCGCAAGGGCGAGGATCACGACGACGACGGTCCCCTGCATCACCCCCGTCGCCCGACCGTCGCGGCCCTCGCCCATGTCCCGGTCCCTTCGCACACGTCCCCGAATCTCAGTATCCGAGTCAGCGCTGTCGGACGGAAGTGCCCCTCACGCGCCGTTCGCAGGCCGACCGACATGCGACGGTGCTCCGGAGTCCGCGCAGGGGTGCGAAACCTCTAGGTTGTGACGACCTGCGCGTGCGTGGATGTCACGGGCCGACAAGAATGTCGCGAATCGTCAGCTACCGCTGACTTCGGCAGCGAAAATCGTCAGCTACCGCTGACTTCGGCAGCGAGATGACATCGGTGTTGGTATCGAGGCAGCCGCTGATCCACCGACGGAGTGCGGGTCGTCGCGTGCAGCGCTGGGTCGTTCTGCCCGTGCATGTCGATGCCGTCCCGAGCAGCCGCCGACGCGAACAGCGTGATGCCGAGCAGGCGGGATGACTACACTCGGCGTGATGAAGCGCTTGGTGAGCACGATCGCTGTCGTGCTGGGCCTGGTCGGCTGTGGTCCCTCAGGCGGCTCGCTGCTGACGGGCGATCCACTCGGCGGCAGCTGCTATCTGGCCACGGCATCAGGGCGGCTCGTCGTCGATCCCAGCTACGGGACCGCGATCATCCCCGAGGGCCACGGGGGCATGATCGATCGACGAACGATCGTCGCGTGGCGTCCCGGCTACACCCCGCGGCGGAGCGGATCGGAAGTCGAGGTGCTCGATCCACAGGGCAGGGTCGTCGCCACGACAGGCCGCAGCTACCTGGTCCCCGGCGGCTTCGTTGACCCCGGTGACGTCAGCCGGCCCGATCTGCCGACGATGGTGTGGTGGGCGTGTCGCGACCCGGAGCTGTTGTCGTAGCTCATCAGCGAGGCGACCGACTCATCGCGGCGATTGCCCCAGCGTCCTGGACGTGGTGATACCAACACCCCGTGTCATCTTGCTGCCGAGGTCAGGCGCTTTCCGGGTGCGGCAGGTCGCTCGGATAGAAGAGCCTGCCGCATCTGACTGATACGAAGCATGGCCGGATCCGAACTGGCGGCCCTTGACGCGGGAGCGGCTGCGCCGATCGTGGAGGCACGGCCGACCGAGCCGGCAGAGCGAGGGGGAACGTGATGCGTCGAGGGCTCGTTTCGTTCGCTGTTGCGCTCACCGTTCTCGGCTGTGCCGCAGACCCCTACCCGCTGCCGTCGGATCCTCCGAACGCAGGTCAGCTCAACCCCGCCGCCGTGGGGGAGACAACGCGCGCGGTGTTGATCTACGTGACGGTGCGCCCCGGCGATCGACTCGCGCTGGTCGGCGCAGACGCAATCGGCACCCTCGACGGCGCAGAGGTCCAGTTCCTCCTGTCGCGACCGACCATCGACGCAAACGGCGTCAGTGTGACCGGCGAGAACTTCGAGGATCTGGCGGGGACCGTCGTCACTGGCGCAACCGGCTCGGATACCACGGTCGGTATCGCCGCCGCCCTGACCCCGCAGCGTCCCGGTCGCTACGAGGTCACGAACGTCCGACTGCGCTATCGGCTGAACGGCGGCCGCGAACAGGCCGGCGACGGCATCGACATCGTCTGGACCGTCTGCGCCGACAATCCGGCGCCCAGCGACTGCCCGGAAGAGCCCGGCTCGTAGCATCCGCGGCTCGCGCTGATGGATCGCGAAGGCGGACCGTTTCCTGGGCCGATGCCAGCCGTTCGACTGGCTATCGGCGTCCGGCAGCAAGCAACGATGAAGTGCCCCGCCGGTCGTTTCGCATCGCGTGCTTGTCGGCTGGGCGGCCGGTCCTCGTCACCTTTCCACTCAATCAAGCGTGGATGCGAGAACTGCCCGCGTCCGGGCGCGGGCGCACAGGGACCATGGCCCTATGCGACTGCGCACCTGCAATTGGAAAGTCGCAGAGTCACATCGTGCGCCGGATTGCAGTCACTGCCGATCGATTGCGCAACTTGCCGTCAACCAGTGAATCCGCTGCCGGTCGCGAGCCTCATAGACTCAGAGCCTGTGAATGGACCTCGCAGTTCAAGGGTCCCGGCGCCTGCCGAGTTCGTTCACAGGCTCTGAGTGTCGAGTCACCGGATTGTCCGTAACCGGGGGTCCCAACCGATGCGCCTCGTTCGCTTCGCAACGCTCGTGACCGTCGCTGCGCTCGCGGCTGGCTGCGGCGACTCCGGCCTGCCGACCGTCGGAACGAGGGGCTAGGGTCGAACCTC
>JAICUV010000346.1 GCA_025935655.1 Chloroflexota bacterium
CGGCCGGATCGCCCGTGCGGGATCGCGCACAGCTGGCGCTCCTCGCACGCTTCGAACGCTGCCTCGGCGCGGGGCTTCGGATGCGGCGGGAGATCCCACTCCCCGTGCGGGGCGACCTCCGCGCGTGGGATGCGGTGGTGGAGGGCACGGACGGCGCGTTCTTCACCGAGGGCGAGTCGCACGTCCGGGATGCGCAGGCACTCGAGCGGCGGATCCGGCTCAAGGTGCGCGATGACCCGCGCGCGAAGCTCGTCGTCCTGGTGCTGGCGCGGAGCGACCATCACCGGGGCGTGCTCGCCGAGCACCGCGAGAGCCTGCGCGACCTGCTGCCGCTCGACGGTGGAGCGATCTTGCGGGCAGTGCGTGCGGGCAGGTGTCCGCCGGGGAGCGGGATCGTCCTCGTCTAGGGGGCCCCGCCGACACGGGCACTCTCCGGGCGGCCGAACCGTGGCAGCGCGACACGGAGCCGCCCGCCTGGCGGGCCAACAGTTGCACATCGGAGCGTCGGCGCCACAGATGGCCCGCCGCGCGAGCGATCCAGGGGCTCGCGCCACGGTTCAGCCGCGGAGCGGGCATGACCCGCCGAGCGGGCAGGACCCGCCGAGCGGGCAGGACCCGCCGAGCGGGCCCCCGAGCGGGTCCCGGCCCGGGTAGGCGGCACTTCGCGAGCGGGGCCGGGAATCACGACGGCCGACCTGGCGGTCGGCCGGTGACGTACTCGGGGATCGGCTCCGGCGCCTGGTTCTGGCCGGAGCGCGGATCAGCGGGAGGTCAGTGATTGAGCCTGCGGGTGTAGCCGCAGATCTCGCAGTGGGCCACGCCCGCGGTCTCGTCGATGACGAGGAACGAGGTGCAGCCGTTGGTAGCGCAGTAGAGGCGGGTGGTGGCGTTGACGGCCCGGCGGCGCATGCGGCGCATCGAGCTGGAGCGGTACGCCACGGCATTCGTGGTGGCGCGTGTGAGCATGGAGGTGACGGTTTCCTTTCGAGGCAGGTCCTGTCTGGACTGCCTGGGTGCCTCTCCAACGGCCGGACATACGGAGGCCGGAGTGGCGTTCATTGGACCCGGCGCGGCGACGGTTGCGCGTGTTGGGCGTCGACCTTGTGGCCGCGAGCAATCGGGCGATACCTGAAGATCATGCGGTCGAACGATCGTTCTGTCAACTGGGCCGAAGGGGCTGGTACCCATCTGTAACGCGTCCGTGACGTCCTGGCGGCGAGGCTGGTTCCCGACAGGAGGCCGCCATGCCGACCACACGCGAACCCCGGACCATCGTCGCCATCACGGGTGAGGACGACCGCTTCGACGCCATCCGCAGCCGCGCAACCGCGCTCGCCGACGGCGCGGACACCACCGTGATCCTGTACGACATCGACGCCGCGGGGGTGTTCGCCAGCCCCGTCCCGACCGAGTGGTCGGGCGACGGCCAGCAGGAGCTCATGGACGAGGAGGCCAGCAACGACCGCCTGGACGCGGACGCGCTCGAGACGGCCGGCCGGGGAGCCATCGCGACGCAGGTCCGGTCGTTGCGCGCGATGGGCATCGACGCGTGGGGATGGCTGCCGACACGGCGCGACACCGCGGACCTGGCAGCGTACGCGACGCGCCAGGGCGCATCGCTCGTCCTGGTGCCGGTGGGGATGGCGCCGGCCGATGCGCCCGACTCCCCACGCTTCGAGTCGGTCGAGTAGGGAACCCGTCGGCCGCGCTTCTCGTCTGGGGCGAGGCGGCGCCGCCGCCGTCCGACCGATCCCGTCATACCCCAGGTGATCTCGCATGCCCTCCGTCCGCCTGTCGGGCCTCCCGTTCGCCGCGGGCCTCGTCGCCGCCGCCGGCCTCGTCCTCGCGGCGTGCTCTGCCGGTGGCGCCGCGTCGCCCGCCACACCGTCGGGTGGCCCGTCCACGTCCGCGTCCGCGGCCCCGGCGACGGTCGACGCCCTCGACGGCCGCACCTTCGTGTCCACGGCGATGACCGGCGGCAGCCTCGTCGAGGGCAGCACCGTGACGCTGACCTTCACCGGGACCCGCCTCGGCGTGCACGCGGGCTGCAACCAGATGAGCGGCGACTACCAGCTGGTGGACGGCGTGCTGAAGCTGGGCCAGGTCATGACCACCGAGATGGCGTGCGAGGCGCCCCTCATGGCCCAGGACCAGGCGATCGCCGCCTTCCTCCCGGGCGCGGCTGCGACCCTCGCCAGCGACACCCTGGCGCTGGCGAAGGACGCCGTCACGCTGACCCTCCTCGACACGGAGGTCGCGAACCCGGACCGGTCCCTCGAGGGCCCGCGCTGGGTGGTCACGAGCATCGTCGCCGGCGACGCGGTGTCCAGCCTCCCCGCGGGCGCCACCGCATCGCTGACGTTCGGCGGCGGGAGCGTGAGCGTCGAGGCAGGCTGCAACACCGGCAGCGGCTCCTACACCGTCACCGGCGACAGGATCGCCTTCGACCTCGTGGGCAGCACGCTCAAGCTGTGCCCCGACGACGTCATGGCGCTGGAGAACGCGGTGCTCACGACCCTCAGGGGCGAGGCGAGCTACGCCATCGACGCGGACACGCTGACCCTCACGAACGGCTCGACGGGCCTGGTCCTCACCGCCCAGCCATAGCCATCGGCCCGCTCAGGCCTCCGGCGGATACCCCGTGATCCGGCGGATCTCCGCGTACAGCGGCCGCAGCCGCTCGTACAGGCGCAGGTAGACGTTCCGGTACAGGTCCTCGTACACGGCGTGGACGCCCGGGTCGGGGTCGCGCGTCTCGGCGATCCGGGTCATCGCGGCGACCGCGGCCTCGAACGACGGATGGATCCCGAGGCCCACCGCCGCATCGATCGCCGCACCCAGCCCGGACGTCTCGTGCGTGTGCGGGCGCGCGGCCGGCAGCCCGAAGATGTCCGCTGTGAGCTGGATCGCGCTCGGGCTCTGCGAGCCGCCCCCGCTCACCCTGAGCTCGCTGATCGGGACGCCGGTGCGCCTGACGGTCCGCTCCGCCCC
>JAICUV010000223.1 GCA_025935655.1 Chloroflexota bacterium
CCTGGGCCACTACGAGCGGTTCATCGACGAGAACCTGACGCAGGGCTCGAACGTCACGACCGGCCGCATCTACCAGGCGGTCATCGCCAAGGAGCGCCGCGGCGACTACCTCGGCGGGACCGTGCAGGTCATCCCGCACATCACCAACGAGATCAAGGAGCGGATCGCGCGCGTCGCCCGGGACGGCGAGCCGGACGTCGTGATCGTGGAGGTCGGCGGGACCGTCGGCGACATCGAGAGCCTGCCGTTCCTCGAGGCGATCCGCCAGATGCGCAAGGACGTCGGGCGCGCGAACGTGCTGTACGTGCACGTGACGCTGCTGCCGGCGCTGGCCGCCACGGGCGAGCTCAAGACGAAGCCCACCCAGCACTCGGTCAAGGAGCTGCGCGGGATCGGCATCCAGCCGGACGTCATCGTGCTGCGCTCGGACAGCGAGGTCCCGGACGAGATCCGCGAGAAGATCGCGCTGTTCACGGACGTGGACGTCGAGGCCGTCGTGCCCGCCCCCACGGCGGAGACCATCTACGAGGTCCCGCTCCAGTTCGAGGCGTTCGGCTTCGGCCGGCTCCTCGTCCGCGAGCTCGGGCTGGGCGATCCGGATGCGGAGCCCGACCTCGCGGGCTGGCGCGCGCTCGTGGAGCGGATCAAGGCGCCCAAGCCCACGCTGGAGATCGCGCTCGTCGGCAAGTACGTCGAGCTCCCGGACGCCTACCTGTCGGTCACGGAGGCCCTCCGCCACGCGGCATGGGCGAACGGCGTGGACGCGAAGGTCCGCTGGGTCGACAGCGAGCAGCTGACCGCGGACAACGTCAACGAGCGGCTCGCGGGCGCGGCCGGCGTCCTGGTGCCGGGCGGCTTCGGCCACCGCGGGATCGAGGGCAAGGTCCTCGCGGCCCACTGGGCGCGCAACACGGGCCTCCCGTACCTCGGCCTGTGCCTCGGCCTCCAGTGCGCGGTCATCGAGTTCGCTCGCGACGTCCTCGAGACGAAGGACGTCAACTCCACCGAGTTCGACATGTTCACCACCAACCCGGTCATCGACTTCATGCCCGACCAGCGCGACCTCGAGGACAAGGGCGGCACGATGCGCCTGGGCCTCTACCCGGCGAAGCTCGTCGCGGGCTCCAAGGCGCGCCAGGTCTACGGCGCCGAGGTCATCTACGAGCGCCACCGCCACCGGTTCGAGGTCAACAACCGCTACCGCGCAGCCCTCGAGGGCGCGGGGATGCTCCTGTCCGGGATCTCGCCGGACAGCCGCCTGGTGGAGATCGTGGAGCTCAAGGACCACCCGTGGTTCGTGGCCAGCCAGTTCCACCCGGAGTTCAAGTCCCGCCCGGAGCGTCCACACCCCCTGTTCCACGGCTTCGTGGCCACGGCGCTCGCGCTGCGCGATGGCGTGGAGCCCCGGCTGACCGCGGTCGGGCCGGGACCGGACGCCGACGAGCAGGCGCACGGCGACGCGGGGACGCATCTCGAGGACGCCGCCGGGGCCGCCTCCGCGCCCTGAGCACGCCGCCCAACGGAGTCCCAGGGGATGACGTCACGTGCGTGATCGCGGTACCGTCCGCACACCGTGACCTCTGCGCCATCCACCGCGCCCTCGGCGCCATCGAGCGCGGCCCGGCCGTCGATCCTCCGGCGGGCCGGCACCGCGATCCCGGCGGCGCTCCTCGCGGGCTCGATCCTGGGCGCGCTCGCCTGGTTCTCCGACGATATCGGCTACCCGTACGGGCTCCTGATCCCGGCCAACCTCGTCGGCGTCTGGGGGCTCGTGGCGTTCGGTGCCGGTGCGGGCGCGCGCACCGTCCTCGGCGGCGCCGGCCGCGGCCTGTTCGCGCTCCTCGCGGCCGTGGCGGTCTACTACCTCGCCTACGGGCTGCTCGGCGAGGGCTGGCGCGCGGCGGGCGCGTTCCGGGCCGCGACGATCTGGGGCTCGGTCGCGATCGTCGCGGGGCCGCCGCTCGGCCTCGCGGGGAGCGCCTGGCGCCACCGGACCGGGTGGCCGCGCAGCCTCGGCGTCGCCGTCCCCTCCGGTCTCCTCATCGCCGAGGGGCTGCTGCTGGGGGCCCAGGTGCCCAACGACCCGCCGGCCCGGACGCTGCTCGCGATCGAGGCGATCGTCGGCCTTGCCCTGCCGGTCCTGCTGGTGCGGGGAGCCCGCTGGCGCGCGATCGCCTACGCGGGCACGGTCGTGGTCGCCGGGGCGGCGATCGCCGGCCTCCTCACCGTCCTGCCGGCGCTCCGGGCGGCCGCGGACACCTTCTGATCCGCACGAGACACGTCTCGCGAACCATTGACGCCGCCCGTCGCGGTCCGATATGCTCCCAGCATCCCCAACGGCCGCGCGCGACGGTTCGCCGATTCTGCGCGACGCACGGCCCTTGGCGCGCCCAACTCCCTCTCTCTGCCCGGACTGCCGGGCAACACCCCATCCGCTGAGGTCAGCCGACCCTTATGCCGAACGGCCCCGACCAGCGCGCAAGCCGCAACCGCCGCCCGCGCCGTCGATCCCAGTCCGCCAACCGCCTGCCCGTCACCGAGCAGGACGAGGTAGCGGAGCTCGAAGCCGCGCGCGAGCGCAACGACCTGGACATCTCCGACCTGCGCGAGATGTCCGTCAAGGAGCTCCAGCAGGTCGGCAAGAAGCTGGACATCGAGGGCGGGTCCCGGCGGGACGAGCTCGTCGACCAGATCCTCCAGGCGCAGACCGAGCGCGCGGGCCTCGACTACGCCTTCGGCATCCTGGACGTCGTGGACGACGGCTACGGCTTCATCCGCCGTCACGGGCTCCTGCCGAGCGCGGAGGACGTGTACGTCTCCAGCTCGCAGGTCCGCCGGTTCGGGCTCCGGATCGGCGATCGCGTCGCGGGCGCCGTTCGTGCCCCCCGCGAGGGCGAGAAGTTCTTCGGCCTCATCCGCGTGGACAGCGTCAACGGCGTGGACACGGAGACGGCCCGCCGTCGCCCGGTGTTCAACGACCTGACCCCGATCCACCCGATCGAGCTGATCAACCTCGAGTCGGATCCGAAGAACCTGAGCCAGCGCCTGGTCAACCTCGTCAACCCGCTGGGCAAGGGGCAGCGCGCACTGATCGTCAGCCCGCCCAAGGCCGGCAAGACGATGCTGCTCAAGAACATCGCCAACGGCATCAGCTCCAACTACCCGGACATCCTCCTGATGGTCGCCCTCATCGGCGAGCGCCCGGAAGAGGTCACGGACATGCGCCGGTCCGTGCACGGCGAGGTCATCAGCTCCACGTTCGATGAGCCGACCGAGAACCACACCCACGTCGCGGAGATGGCGCTCGAGATCGCGAAGCGGCAGGTCGAGACCGGCCGCGACGTCGTGATCCTGCTGGACTCGATCACCCGCCTCGCGCGCGCGTACAACCTGGCGCTCCCGCCCTCGGGCCGGACGCTGTCGGGCGGTATCGACCCGATCGCCCTGTACCCGCCCAAGCGGTTCTTCGGCGCCGCCCGGAAGATCGAGGAGGGCGGCTCGCTGACGATCATCGCGACCTGTCTCGTCGACACCGGCTCGCGCATGGATGACGTCATCTACGAGGAGTTCAAGGGCACCGGCAACTCGGAGCTCATCCTGGACCGGAAGCTCGCGGAGAAGCGCATCTTCCCGGCGATCGACGTCCAGCGCTCGGGCACCCGGCGCGAGGAGCTGCTCCTCGAGGAGGGCACGCTCAAGATGGTCTGGACGATGCGCCGGATGCTGTCCGCGGTGGGCACCAACGAGGGCATCGAGCTGCTGCTCAACCGGATCGCCAAGACCGAGAACAACGCGCAGTTCCTGGGCACGCTGACCAAGAGCCTCGACTGAGGATGGGACGGGGCGGGCGCACCCGTTCCCGCCCACGGGACACGCGTCCGATTCGCCCAGATTCGGTGCCTCGGGCCCCGAATCGTGTTGCCAACGGGCCCCAGCCGCACGGGCCGCGGGGTTTGCACGGACTGCAACGTGTCTGGTAGGGTTCGGGACGAGTTGACGGGTCGTCCCCAACGCGGGATCGGCCTCGGGGGATCGAAACCGAGCACCGAGAGCGACCCCGGGATGTCGGGCGCGTGCCATCGCGGTGGCAGTTGTCCTGGTCCGACATCTCCTCCAGGGAGACCGTATTGCAGCAGCCAACGGTTGGCGCGCCGCGTCCTGATGACGCCCGCCACACCGACCGCGAACAGGCCCGCGCGACCTCTCCGCTCCATCGCCTGACGACCGGCGCGACCGGCGCGGCCCGGGGCTGGATGCGGAAGCGCACCGCCGCCGTCAGCGAGACCATCGGGTCGTCGCTTCGCCCGTTCACCTCCGCAGAGCGCGCCCTCCCGATCGCCGTTGCGTCGATCGTGGCGGTCGCGGCGCTCCTCGCGTTCCTCCCCACCACCCCCCAGGGCGCCGTGAGCGGCATCCAGGGCTCCACCGCCGCGCCCCGGCTCGCCGTCGGCGGCAGCGAGCGTGACACCCACCCCGAGACCGCGGCCATCGACAGCGGCCCGGCACCCGCGGGCCTCGTGGGTCCGGCCACCAGCTTCACGCCGGTGTCCCTCCCGGGCGCGGTCACGAACGATCCCGCCGTCGAGCCGTCCGGTGGCGTCGACACGTCGCAGCTGCCCGCCTACGCGGTGACCCCCGCGGCGACCACGGAGCCCGAGAGCGCCGTCCAGGACGACGGCACGCTGCTCACGGGGTACGCCCCCGAGACGGCGGTCGAGGACGGCGCGGACCTCATCCGGACGTACAAGGTCCAGAAGGGCGACACCCTCGGGGCGGTTGCGAAGAAGTTCGACGTCTCGATGATGACCCTGTGGTGGGCGAACAAGCTCAAGAGCAAGGACCTCAAGACCGGCAAGGTCCTGCGGATCCCGCCGGTGTCAGGGCTCGTCTACACCGTCAAGGACACGGACACGCTCGCGACGGTCGCCAAGAGCTTCAAGGTTGACCCCTCGAAGATCGTCGAGCTCAACGGGCTCGAGGACCCGACGCTCGTGGTCGGGCAGGTCCTCGTGCTGCCGGGCGCCAAGGGCGCACCGATGCCCACGCCGAAGCCGGCCGTCAGGTCCGGCGTCGGGACGGCGGGCGCGGGCGGCGGCGCCGTCCTCGGCGGCGGTCCCGCGACCTATCCCGGCGGCAAGTTCCGCTGGCCGGTCATCGGCGGGAACAACTACGTCAGCCAGTACTTCCACTACGGTCACTGGGCCATCGACATCGCGGCGGACTACGGCTCCAGGGTGGTGGCGGCGGCACCGGGCAAGGTCATCTTCGCCGGCTGGAAGAACAACGGCGGCGGCTACCAGGTCTGGATCGCGCACGGGTCCGGGATCTACACGACGTACAACCACATGTCGGCGATCACGGTGTCCAACGGCGCCTCGGTCGGGCGCGGCCAGCAGGTCGGGCGCATCGGCGCCAGCGGCAACGCGACCGGCCCGCACCTCCACTTCGAGGTCTGGAACGGGCCCGTCTGGAACGGCGGCACGCGCGTCAACCCGCTGAACTACTTCTAGCGGGCCTCGCGCTCCACGGCCTCGCGACCGGCCCCCGGACCGGTCCCAGCAGGACCGCGTGCGACAATCATCTCGATGTTTCTCGACGATGTCCGGATCTTCGTGCGTGCCGGCGCGGGCGGCGATGGCGCGGCGACGATGCGCCGGGAGGCCCACGTGCCCCGCGGTGGCCCCGACGGCGGCGACGGCGGACGCGGCGGGTCGATCTACCTCCGGGTGGACGCCGGCCAGACCGCGCTCCACGACTTCCGCTACAAGCACCACTTCGGCGCGACG
>JAICUV010000187.1 GCA_025935655.1 Chloroflexota bacterium
GACCTGGAACGGGCGAAACGCCGTCGCGCTGCGAGGCAGTTACCATGACGCGATGTCGCGCCTCGAGCGTCCGGGGCACCCTGTGGTGCGCAGCGGTCGTTCCGCCCCAGTCGTCGTCCCGTGACGGCCGTTCGCCCCGTGGGCGGGAGGTAGCGCGTGGACTTCGTCGCGCCGGGGACCGGGACGCCGGGGACCGCAGGCGTGGCCGCCGCCCGCCTCGTCGGCGTCATGTCGACCTTCCTGTTCACGGACATCGAGGGGAGCACCCGGCTCTGGGAAGCGCACGCCGGGGACATGGGCACGGCGCTCGCGCAGCACGACCGGCTCCTGCGTGACGCGATCGAGGGCCGTGGCGGCACTGTGATCAAGACGACCGGCGACGGGATGCTGGCGCTGTTCGCCGACCCACTCGTCGCCGTCGATGCGGCGCTGGCCGGGCAGCGGGCGATGCGTGCGGCGTCCTGGGGCCCGACGGGACCGCTCAAGATCCGGATGGCCCTCCACTCGGGGGTCGCGGAGGCGCGCGACGGTGACTACTTCGGCCCCGCCCTCAACCGCGTCGCCCGCATCCTCGCCATCGCGCACGGCGGGCAGGTGGTCTGTTCGGCGGTGGTCGCCGTGCTCGTGGGTGACGTCCTGCCGCCCTCCGTCCAGCTCGTGGATCTCGGCTCTCACCGGCTGCGGGACATCGACCGCCCGGAGCAGGTGTTCCAGGTCCTCGGCGAGGATCTGCCGCGCGACTTCCCGCCGCTGCGGTCGCTCAGCACCCGCCGCTCCAACCTGCCGGTGCAGCTCACGAGCTTCGTCGGCCGGGAGCACGAGCTCGTCGAGCTCGCCGCGCTCCTCGACAGGCACCGGCTCGTGACCCTGGCCGGCACTGGCGGGACGGGCAAGACGCGCCTGATGCTCGAGGCGGCGGGCCGGCTCGGCGACCGCTTTCCCGACGGCGTCTGGCTCGCGGAGCTGGCATCGCTGGGCGACCCGGCGCAGATCCCGTCCGAGGTCGCCCGGGCCCTCGGCGCACCGGAGGTCCCGGGCGTGCCGGCCGCCGCGACCGTCACCGCGTTCGTCGCCGACAAGGAGCTGCTGCTCCTCCTCGACAACGCGGAGCACCTCGTCGACGGGACTGCCAGGTTCGCCGAACGGCTGCTCGGGAGCGCGCCCCGCCTCCGGATCCTGACGACGAGCCGCGAGGCGCTGGCAGTGGCTGGAGAGGCCGTGCTCCACCTGCAGTCCCTGTCGTGTCCGTCGGCCGCGCGAGGTCGGACCGGGAGCGTCGCCGACGATCTCGACCTGGTGGACGCCGCCTCCACGGAGGCGGTTCGGCTGTTCGCGGAGCGCGCCTCGTCGGTCGACCCGGCGTTCGCCCTGAACGCATCGAACCTGCCGGCCGTCGCCGAGATCTGCCGCCGCCTCGACGGCATCCCGCTCGCGATCGAGCTCGCCGCGGCTCGCGTCCCGGCGATGTCGCCGGATGACATCGCCACCCGCCTGGGCGACCGGTTCCGACTCCTGACCGGCGGCCGTCGGACGGCGGTCCCGCGGCAGCAGACGCTCCACGCGCTCATCGACTGGAGCTGGGATCTGCTGACCGACGAGGATCGCCGCCTCCTCCGGCGATTGTCGGTGTTCACGGGTGGCTGGACCGCGCCGTTTGCCGCCCGGATCGTCGGCGACGGCCCGGACGGGATGGATTCGCTGGATCTCGTCGACGGTCTCACCCGGCTCATCGATCGCTCCCTGGTGCTCGTCGATCGCGACACCATGCGCTACCGGATGCTCGAGACGATCCGCCAGTACGCGCGCGAGAAGCTCGTCGCCGCGGGAGAGGCGCCATCGATCGCGGATCGACACCTTGCCGTCTTCGCCGCCCTGGCGATCGAGTCCGAGGTGCCGTTGCGCGGTCCGGGAATGGTGGACTGGGTCGATCGGCTCGACGCGGAGCTGGACAACCTCGGCGGCGCGCTGGAGTGGGGCCTGGAGGCGGACCCCTGGACCGCCGTCCGGATGGCGACGGCGCTCCTGCTCTACTGGGGCGTCCGCGTCATGTCGGAGGACAACGACGCCCGGATCGTGGCGGCCGTGGACTTCGCCAGAGCGAGCCTGCGCGACCGGCCGGACGCCGACCCTGCGCAGCAGGCGCTCGCCGCACGACTGCAGGGCCAGGCCGCCCGCGTCTGGGGGATGAGCGGCCGAGAGAACGTCGCGTACGACTGGGCCGTGGACGCGATGCGGCTCGCGGAGAGCTGTGGCGATCCTGAGGCACGGCTGGCTGCCCTCACCGGACTCGGGATCGCGACGGTATTCACGGGCCGATCCGGCCGTGATGGGTCGGAGGCACGGCGGCTGTTCGGAGAGGCCAACGAGCTCGCCGAGACACTCGGGCAGGAATGGGTCGTCGCGCTGAGCTCCAGCTTCGCGGGCGCGAGTCTGACCAGCTTCGAACCGGCGGCTGCCGCGGCGCTGCTCGACCGTGGTCTGGCCGCGGCGAGGCGATCGGGCAGCCCGTATGCGATCGGCGCGGCGTCGATGGCCCAGGGGCGCGCCCTCGGGCGGGCGGGCGAGACCGACGCCGCCGCGGCGGCCTTCGCCGTCGCGATCCAGCGCTTCATGGAGCTCGGTGACGAGCGGTTCGTGCTGGCATCGCGCAGCGACCTGGCGCACGCGCTCCGGCGCGGCAACCGGCTGGACGACGCCCTCGCGATGTACCGCGAGACGATCCCGGGGTGGGTGCACCTGGGCCACCGGGGCGCGATCGCCAACCAGCTCGAGAACGTCGCCTACGTCCTCGTGGCGCGGAACGCGCACGACACGGCCGTCCGCCTGCTCGGCGCGGCCGACACCATCCGCGAGGTGGCGGGCGCCCGCATGGCCTTCGACGAGGAGCCGGAGCACGCGGCGGCGCTCGAGGCCCTGGGCGCCGCGTTGCCGCCGACCGCGTTTGCCGACGCGTGGGCGGCCGGCCGCGCGATGACGCAGGCCGAGGCCGTGGCGCTGGCAGCCGGTTCCTGACCCGCGGCCCGGTTCCTGATGCGCGGATGGCGGTGACATGACGGGTCGTCATGCCGTTCGCCGATGTCGGATGCATCGTCGCGTAGACGCCGCTCCGTAGGTCCCCGAGCCGTCGCCTTGAGCGGGACCTCGACGCTGAGAGCTGCAACCCTGATGACCGTTTCCGACGACCTCCGCGCCACCTCCGATGCCCTGCTTCGCGACCTCGAGGCGCTGAGTGTCCTGGAGCAGGAGAAGCGCACCCTCCCCTTCGATGATCCGCGTCTGGCCGAGATCGCGGTGCGGGTCGAGGCGATCGCGGGCCGCGTCCTCGCGATCACCGAGCGGCAGACGATCCTCACGGAGGCAGTCGCGGCAGCGGGCCCGGCGGGGGGCGCGAGCATCGACGCGGTCCGTCGGCCGATCGCCACGATCCTCGCGGAGTGGCGCGCGGTCGAGCGACGCGCCCTCGAAGCGCCGGAGGGATCCGCGGAGGCAGCCGAGATCGAGGTCCTCTCCATCCGGCTCCGACAGGAGTGCCGCGAGGCCTTCAGCCTTCGGACGACCTGATGAACCCCGGCCTCGCGTCGCCGGGCCGCCCCGCCAGGCGGTTGCTCACCTGGCATTCGGGACTGCCTGAGATGCCCCCGGGTGCTGATGAAGCGTTGCCGTGGGTCCACCACGCATAGGCTGAGCCTGCCGACACATGAGTCCAGCGAGCGCAGCGACCCTGAGCCGAACGATGTGTTTCTCCTGGTGGTGACCTATGCGACCGACGCTCGTGTTGAACCCGAGGCACGACGCCGCATTCGGGGCGGCTGCAACAGCCCTGGTCGATGAGGCCGGCCTGCCCTCCGACCTCGAACTGCTCCTCCGCGCGGATTTCCCGCGCGCGGTGGTGCGTGCTCGCGACCTGTCCGGCGAGGCTGGAGCGGTGTGGTACGTCTATCGCGATGGCCGCTGGACGGGCAGCGACGACGGCGCGTAGTCGCTCCCTGGCGGACGAGCGCCCAACGCGCGCGGCGTGAAGCGGCATCAGGAGCCCAGCGGACGATCGGTCAGCCGGTCTGGCCCGTCCCGAACTGCCGGTCGCCCGCGTCGCCGAGGCCCGGCATGATGTAGCCCTTCTCGTTGAGCTGGCGATCCAGCGACGCCGTGTAGATCTCGACGTCCGGGTGCGCCGAGAGCACGGCCTCCACGCCCTCCGGCGCCGCGATGAGGTTGACGAGCTTGATCCGGACGGCGCCCCACTTCTTGAGGACCTCGATCGCGGCCGTGGCCGAGCCGCCCGTCGCGAGCATCGGGTCCAGGATCAGGCACAGGTCCACGGTCGCGCTGTCCGGGAGCTTGTTGTAGTACTCGACCGGTCGGAGCGTCTTCTCGTCGCGGAACAGGCCCAGGTGCCAGACCTCGGCCGTGGGCATGAGCTCGAGCATCGCGTCCACCATGCCGAGACCCGCGCGCAGGATCGGGATGAGGCCGATGCGGTCCGCCAGCTCCTCGCCGGCCATGAGCTCCAGCGGCGTCTGGACGTCCACGCTCCGCATCCGGGCATCGGCCAGCGCCTCGTAGCCCAGCAGCCACGAGAGCTCGCGCACGACCTCCCGGAACTTCTTCGGCTCCGTCTTCTGGTTCCGCAGGATGCCGAGCTTGTGGCGCACCGCGGGGTGCTGCGACACGTGCAGGTTGGGCCAGGCTGCCACGGGCGTCCTCGCTGAGCAGAGGGGCGGGCACGCGGCCCGCGAGGGGGACGGCCGATGCCGTCGGGGGTGGGGCGAATCCTAGCGCGCCGGGGATATGCTCTGGGTCCATGGCCGCCACACCCGGCACCCGACCCACCCGCGGCACCGCCACCCGTGCCGCGAGCACGCGCACCCAGCGCGTCACGCCCGCGCCCGTGCTCGTCCGCCAGGTCCGCAACGGCGTGGTGGAGTCGGTCCACCGGGGCGACATCGTCGAGGTGGACGCCGCCGGCCGGATGCTCCACGCCCTGGGCGACCCGGATCGCGTCGTGAACCTGCGCTCCACGGTCAAGCCGTTCGGGCTGCTCGCGCTGCTCCGCGCCGGCGGGCGCCGCGAGTTCGACCTGACCGAGGACGAGCTGGCGCTCATGACGTCCAGCCACTCGGGCGAGGATCTCCATGTCCGGACGCTCCAGGCGCTGTATCGACGCCTCCAGCTCCCGCAGTCCGTGCTCGCCTGCGGCACCGAGGGTGCGCCGCTCGACGCGCTGACCGCGGCCCGTCTCGCGCGTGACGGGGAGCGGCCCAGTCCGTGGCGCCACATGTGCTCCGGCAACCACACGGTGATCGTGCTGCTCGCGAAGCTCGGCGGCTGGCCGCTCGAGACGTACTGGGAAGCCGACCACCCCGCCCACGTCCAGTTCGCGGCCGCCGTGGCCGCGGCGTACGGCGTCCGGCCGGATCGCCTGGTCACGGGTATCGACGGCTGCGGGATCCTCACGTACGCGTTCCCGCTGCGCGAGGTCGCACGGGCGTTCGCGATCCTCGCGGACCCGGCGGCCATCCCGGCCGACGACCCGCGGTCGGCGCTCGCTGACGACCTCCTGGTCGTCCGCGACGCCATGCGCCACCATCCCGAGCTCGTCGCGGGGACGCGGGACCGCCTGGACACCTCGCTCGTCAAGGCGCTCGACGGGCGGGCGGTCTCGAAGAGCGGGATGGAGGGCCTGCGCGGCGTCGCGATCCTCCCGGGCGCGCGGTCCGACGGGTCGAAGGCATCCGGGATGGCCATCAAGATCGAAGACGGAGACGGGTTCGAGCGCGGATCGTCGGCCGCCACGGTCGAGGCGCTCAGGCAGGCCGGGGTCGTTGACGGGCAGGCGCTCCGCACGCTCGCCCGCTATCACCGACCGGTCGACACCGATCCCCACGGGCGAATGGCCGGCGAGGCGGTCCCGGAGTTCGAGCTCGCGCCGGTGGGCGAGCTCATCGGCTGACGGCCGGGCCGGCACCAAGCGAGGCGACCGCACACGGAGACGCGCGTCCCATGACGTTCCAGGGAGACCCGCACCGCACGCTGGGCGTGTCTCCGGGCGCGTCCCTGAACGAGATCAAGTCCGCCTACCGTCGACTCGTCAAGCAGTACCACCCGGACGCGGCCGGGGAGCGGGCGCTGCCGCGCTTCCTCGCGATCCAGGCGGCGTACGAGCGGCTGGTCGACGGCGAAGGACGGCTGCGCCCGCCGGGCTGGGCGCCGAAGGCCGCGCGCGGCGGCGGGACTCGTCCGCAGGAGTCGTGGCGTGCCGATCCGAACCGGGCGCGGGCGTCCCGTGACGCGTGGCGTGCACGCCGGTCGGGGGCGGGATCCGCGTCGGGCGCGGGCGCACCCGGTGGCGCGGGCACGAAGCCCGGGAGCGGCGCGAAGCCGGCGAGCGGCGCGAAGCCCGGTGCGGGCACCGCCGACGGCGGCGGCACGGGCGCCGCGGACGGCGCGACCGGCGGAGACGGCTACACGTGGACGCGATCGAGCGCGGGCTCCCACCGCGAGCGGACGCACCGCGAGCACCGCCGCGGGCCGCGCAAGGCGACCCCGGGCTCCACGACCTACGACGAGGCCGCGGAGCCGCTCGATCCGGACTGGGACGGCGGCGCCTGGTACGGCCCCAGCTCCGGGACCTACTGGACGATCAACCCGCGCGAGTACGCGGACCCGCGCAAGCACGGCCCCGAGTACCTCGC
>JAICUV010000301.1 GCA_025935655.1 Chloroflexota bacterium
CGCGTCCGTGGCGGGGGTGCCGCTGGTCCTGCTGGTGCTGGCGATCGGCGAGACGCCACGCCACTACCTCACGAACCTCGCGCTCATCGCGGCGCTCGCGTCCGCCGGCTGGCTCCATGGCCTCGAGCGTGCGCGCGACGACCGGCGCTGGGCCGTCGCGGTCGTCGCCCTGGTCGCCATCGGCGTGGTCGTCGCGCTGCGCACGCCCGGCACGCCGGCCCGCGTCGGGATCGTGATCGCCGTCGCCCTCGCGCTCGGGGCGGCCTGGCTGACGTCCCGTGACACCCGACGCATGGTCGTCGTCGGCCTGGTGACGCTCCTCGCCGCGGGCTCGATCGTGTTCGTCTCGGCTGCCAGCAAGCCCCTCGGCACGGACCGTGCCAGGGAGGCGGCCGTGACCGAGGTCTCGACCTGGATCGAGGCCAACGTCCCCGCCGGCGACACGGTCGTCCTGAGCCCGCTCCTCGCGTACGAGCTCGCGCTCAAGATCCGCGACGACCACACCCCGCTCCGGATCCGACCCGCGGTGGGCATCGTGGACGCCCAGCTGCCGATGGGCCTCAGCTACTACGGCAAGAACACCGTGGAGGTGCCGCTCGCCATCGACACGGCCCTCCGGAACGTCGACCAGCTCGACGTCTACGGCGCGGAGCTCCTCGATCCGCTCATGGCGGAGCACCGCCCGACCCTGTGGATCGACGGCGCGTTCCTCAGCCCGGGCGAGGCGCCGACCTCGACCCGGGCGATGCTCGACGCCGCCACGGGGACCGAGGCCGCGCAGGAGTGGACGTTCCCGATGGACGACGAGGACCTCGTGATCACGGCCTGGACCATCGATCCGGCCACGATCGCGTTCGACACCGCGACCACCTACGCGGACGTGACGACGATCGAGGCGCTGATCCGGCTCCTCGAGGCCGACGGTGGCGGCCAGTCCGCCGCGACGCTCGCCGACCGGATTGTCGTCACGCCGCCGGATCCCCGCGGGCCGGCGCTCCTGGCGCAGCTGCGCGCCCTCGCGACGGGCACCGGACCGGCCTCGCCGGCCCCGTCCGGGTCGCCCGCGGAGGCCGTACCGTGACGGCTCCGGAGGGCCTGCCGGGGGAGCCTGCGCGTTTGACGCACCCCTCGGACGACCCCTATCATCCGGCGGTCACCCCGGCGTCCACACGCCATCCTGTCGAGCACGAGGGCCCGTTGTCCGCCGAGCGCCAGCCGAGCCGTTCGCGGCGCCTGTATCGCCGCCCGAGGGTGCGTCGCATCTTCCGGGCGCTGGCCTCACCCTCGAAGTTCGGCCTCGTCGGCATCATCGGCATCGTCGTCAACCAGGCGGCGCTGTACTTCTTCACCGACATCCTGGGCGTCTACTACCTGTGGTCGGCCGTCCTCGCGTCGCAGGTCTCGACGCTCAACAACTTCCTGCTGACCGAGTACTGGGTCTTCGGCGACCGCCAGCTGGGCGGCAGCAGGCTGTGGCGCTACCTCGCCTTCAACGCGATCAACATCGCCACCCTGTTCATCCGCATCCCCGTCCTGTACGTCCTCACGGACATCTTCGGCGTGTTCTACCTGTGGTCGAACCTCGTGGCCATCGCGGCGACGTTCGGCGTCCGGTATCTCGTCGCCGACAACTGGATCTGGGCCGGGCGTGACCGGCGCGAGCAGCGGTCGATCGCCGGGTACTACCAGTACGACGTCCAGGGCCTGATCCGGATCCAGTCGCCGGTCGCCCTCCCCGAGCTCGCGTCGTTCAACGTCGAGCACGTCGTGGAGCCCGACCTGCTCATCCGGCGGCGGCTCATCGGCGGCGGCCCGCGGCTGAGCGCCGGCACGTTCGAGCGCGACGGCGTGATCCACTACCGCGAGCAGCTGGGCGTCCTCTCGACGGCGTTCGACGTCACGATCCCCGAGGAACGGGGCAAGCCGATCATCCTCGACGCCAACTGGCTGCTCGTGTGGTCGCACCACGTGCTGTACACGAACATGGTGGAGCCGCTGCTGCGGTTCATGTTCGTGGACCGCGACCACGTCCTGCTCCACTGCGCCGCCATCGACGCCCCCGAGGGCGCCATCGTCATGTCCGCGCTCACGGACACCGGCAAGACGAGCACCGTCCTGCGCCTCCTGATGCACCACAGCTGGGGCTTCCTGTCCGACGACATGGCGATCGTGTCGCCCGCGGGTGAGCTGCTCGCGTATCCGAAGCCGATGACGCTCTCCTCGCACACGATGAGCGCCGTCAACGAGCACGCGCTGCCGATGGCGGACCGGATGATGCTCGCGATCCGGTCGCGGCTCCACTCTCGCGAGGGCCGGGCCGTCGGCCACGCCCTGGGCCGGATGCCGATCCCGATCGTCACCGTCAACGCCTGGGTGCAGATCCTCATCCCGCCGCCCAAGTACCACGTGACCTCGCTCATCGACTGCGACATGGCGGACCGCTCCACGATCGACTCCATCATCCTCATGGAGCGCGGCGAGCCGCTGGCGGAGCTGCCGACGCTCGAGGCGACGGTGGACCGGCTGCTCACGAACACCGACGACGCGTACACCTTCCCGCCGTTCTCCACGTTCTCGAAGCTGATCGCCATCGGCGGGCGCGACTACGAGGCGCTGCGCGTCCGGGAGCGGGAGCTCCTCACGGCGTCCGTGGACAAGGCGTGGCGCGTCCGCGTCCGCGTCCGCGGCCACAACTGGTCCGATCTCATCCCGACCCTGGTGCGCGAGAAGCGCCCGCTGCTCGAGGCAGACGTCGCCGCGGACGACGCGGCGGAGCAGACCGACAGCCTCGACGCGCCCGAGGCTGCCGTGGCCGCCGAGCCGACCCTCGAGCCGGTCGCCGTCGCCAGCGTCCCGGACGTCGAGGCCGCGGCCCGCTGATCCGGGCGATCCGTCAGTAGCCCGCCGGCACCGGCGGCCATTCCGCCTGGTACTCGCGGGCGTCGTACGCCTCCTGCGCCTGCTGGAGGCCCGCCGCCCACGTCCCCATGAGGGACTGGAGCCTCGAGCACGCCTTCCCGTCCAGCAGCCCCGGGAGCTTCCTCACCCAGCGCTGCCCGATGGCGACGTGCCCGGCCTCGTGGTCGCGGATGAACGTGACGGTGGCGCGCCACCACGTCGCGAGCGGCGCGGGCACCTCGGCGGGCGATGTCCAGCGTGGCAGGTGGATCGTGTACGCCACCGTGATCCTCCTGACGTCGAGCCGGCATCCACCGCCCGACTGGGGGACCGCGGCCACCCGGAACGTCTTCCAGTCCGTCTCCATGCAGCCCGACGGCCGCGTGTCGCCCTGGTACCACTCGTAGCTGATGCGCCCGCACGCCCTGACCCCGCCCGCGGCGACGGACTCGACCATCGTCCGCACCGTGCTGCCCTTGATCGAGAACCAGTCGACGGTCGCACCCTTGACCGTGAGCCGGATGTCGGGCCGCGGCACGAGATCGGCGCTGATCGGCGGCTCGGTGGGGGCCGGGTTCGTGCCGCCGTCTGCCGGGGCACCCGTCGGCGACCCGCTCAGCGCATAGCGGAGCTCCCAGGGCTCGCAGCCGGCGGCCGAGCCCGTCGGCGTGGGGGCGCCGCTGACGACGATCTCGCCGCGCAGCTGGGTTCGCGTGACCGCCGTCCCGGCCTGGGCCGCCTGCTCGAGCCACAGCGACGTGCGCTCCGTCACCGTGGCGCCGCCGGGGATGGTCGTCCCGTCGCGAGTAAGGCATGGACCGGTGGCGCCGGCCGCGTCGGCCGACGTGTACCGCAGGCCCGAGCGCGTGAGCGTGTACTCGCGAACCGTCGCGCTGTAGGACGGCAGCAGGACCGTGACCCGGACGGACCGGCACGGCTCCTCGCCGCAC
>JAICUV010000299.1 GCA_025935655.1 Chloroflexota bacterium
GTCGAGCGCCGCCTCGTCGTCGCCGAGCGAGGCCGGCCGGTGGCGGAAGCAGACCGTCGAGAACGGGACGGGCGCCAGGCGCTCCCAGTCGGGCGCCGCGTCGACCCAGCCCGCGAACCGCTGGGCCTCGGCGAGGTGGGACGCGATCCGGCGGCGCAGCCCGTCCAGCCCGAACCAGCGCAGCTGCATCCACAGCTTGAGCGCACGCATCCGTCGGCCGAGCTGTGGCTGGTACTCGTTGTAGTCGTGGACCGGGTGCTCGCGGTCGAGGGTGCGGAGATACTCGGGCACGAGGCTGAACGCGGCGCGCAGCTGGTCCATGCGGCGGCTCAGCAGGAGCGACGCGTCGAGCGGCGTGAACAGCCACTTGTGCGGGTTCACGACGATCGAGTCGGCGCGTTCCCAGCCGGCGAAGGGCCCGCGGCGGTCGGGCAGGATCGCGACGACGCCCGCGTACGCGCTGTCGACGTGGAGCCACAGCGACTCGCGTGCGGCGATGTCCGCGATGGCGGCGACCGGGTCCACCGAGGTGGACGACGTCGTGCCGATGGTGGCCACGATCGCGACCGGCGTGCGCCCGGCGACGGTGTCCGCGGCGATCGCACGCTCGAGGGCGGCGGCGTCCATCTCGTAGCGGTCGTTGGTCGGGATCTTCACCACGGCAGACCGTCCGAGCCCGAGCGTCATGCACGCCTTCTCGATCGAGCTGTGCGCCTCCTGCGACGCGTAGACGCGCGGCTCCGTGAAGCTCCGACCGGCGAGGCCGTTCGCCGACGCGTCCAGGCCGGCGGCCTCCCGCGCCGCGGCGAGCGCGATCAGCGTGGACGTGGATGCGGTGTCGGTGAGCAGGCCGTCGAACGCGTCGGGCAGCCCCAGCGCCCGGCGCAGCCAGCCGACGACCACGCCCTCGAGCTCGGTGCCGATCGGGCTCGTGCGCCACAGCATGGGGTTCTGGCCGAGGGCGGCGGTGAGGAACTCGCCGAGCATCCCCGGCCCCGACGCGCTCGTGGCGAAGTAGGCGAAGAACCCCGGGTGCTGCCAGTGGGTGGCGTTCGGGAACACGAGGCGGTCGACGTCGGCGAGGATCGCCTCGATCGGCTCCGCATCGTCCGGGGCCGCGGGGGGCAGCTGCGGCGCGATCGACCCGGGCTCGATCGGCGGGAGCACCGCGTACTGCTCGACGTCGCGCAGGTAGTCGGCGATCCGGTCGACCACGACGTGCGCGGCGGCCCGGAAGGCCTCCGGGTCCATGTCGTTCAGGCCGGTCAGCTGGTCCTCGCCCGGAGCCGCTCCCCCGCCCGCGGCGGCGTCCGTCACACGGACTCGCCGACGGTGGACAGGATGGTCGAGACCTGACCGCCGAGGAAGATGAGCGCGACGAACGCGAACAGCGCGATGAACGGCAGGACGAACGCCAGGACGAGGCACGTGATCGCGAGCCCGTTGCCGGCGCTTGCCGGCCTGACGACGGCGCTGCCGGCGAACCGGTCGTGGAGGCCCTGCTTCGTGGGGCTGGTGACGGTGGTCGCGAGCAGGACGAGCTCCCACACCAGCTGGAACAGCCCCACGACCGGGATGATCCCCAGCCACGTCCCGAACGCCACCCAGCGCTTGACCGCCTGGTCGAGTCGCAGCTTCTCGCCGTCGGCCTGGTTGCCCACCTGGAGGCTGAACAGCCGCATGCCGAGCGTCGCCCGTCCCGACGTCGTCCACAGCAGGATGAAGTAGGCCGCCCCGATGACCGCCGAGATGATCGCGGACAGGCCGCCCTGCGCGGCCATGCGGGTGAAGTCGGGCGCGCCGTTGGCGTCGAGCGCCATCGCCGGGGCGAACGGCGCGGACACGATCCCGGCGACGACAGCGACGATGAACCCGTCAACGATCCAGGCCGCGGCGCGGGGAATGCCGCCGGCGTAGACGAGGCCCGGGGCGCCGGGGACGGCCAGGGGGCCACCGGCGTCCGGGGGCGGCGTGCCCCACGCACTGGCGGGCTGGACCGGGGCCCACGGCGAGGGTGCCCCGGCCTGCGTCGCCGGCGCGGCGGGCGGCGCATAGGTGGCGGGCGGCGTCGATGACGGTGCTGCGGGTGGGTACGCGGCCGGGGCGGCGGGGGCGACCGGCGCGGCCGGGGGTTCCCCCGCGGACGGTCCCGGTTGGGGCGGCGGCGGCGCGCCGAGGTCCAGGTCGGTTCGCGTCGCGTCCTCGGGGTCGCCCGGTCCGCCTGCTCCCTGCGTCATCGCTGTCTCCCTCGTCGAGGTGTCGCGCTCTCGTCACGCTGATCGTACTCGCGCTCGAGCGCCGCGAACGGAACATCCGCCGTTGAGCCGGTCACGTATCCACGGTGCGTCCCGGCCCGCGAACTCGGCTGACCGGGGCGCGTCCAAACGGCGGCGGGCACGGTGACGCGGGGCGGCTATCACCGGCCCGATCATCGACGTCCGTCCATCGCGCCCGGCGACGCCTGTCCCTGCCGCGGCGGGCTCGCGGCAGGCGATGCTGCGAGCACACTCGAACCGACCGCTGGAGCGTCCCGATGCACGCGACCGCCGATACCGCCACCCGACACGCAACCGCACGCTCGTCCAGGCGACACGGCGAGCGCGCAACCGAGGCCTCTCGTCGTCACCGCCGCCCGAGCGACCTGCCGCGCGAGCACCGGATCGCGTACGTGTACCGGACGCTGGGGCGCGGACTCGTGGCGGAGTACGACCCCGACTGACCGCCCGCTCCCCCATCGGGTGTGGTCTCACACACCGTGACATCGCCCGTCGATCCGGGCCATGGGTGCCCCCGCGGTCTCGTCAGCCGCGGTTCCACCCGCCAGGCGTCCCGGTGGGCGAGATCGAGGTGTGTCACGCCGCGCGACCCGGCAGCGCCCGCCATCACGAGCGACTTCACGGTCCACGAGACCGCGCGCGCTCCATTGAGCCCGGTGCGCGGCGTGCGGCTCGCGTTCAGACGGCCTCGAGGCTATCCATCGAGAAGGCTATGGCCGCGCGATGGGCGTGTCGCAGGTCCAGAACATCCCTTTGGTGTCCTCCGGCCAGTGATCCTCCCTGACCCAGGTCGCCTCGCTGACGTAGCCACCCGGGAGCCTGTAGTTGTGACCGGTGGTCGCCACCACGTGCCCATCAGGGTCGAGAACCTCGACCTGGGCGCCAGCGCGGCGAGCCGTGAAGCCGGGGAGCCATGCGACGGGCCCTGACCTGCCGGCATGGACGTCGAGGTAGATGATCGCTGTGCCGTACGTCGCATCCGCGACAAGCAGCCCGGTTGCGTAGCTCGTGTAGCAGCCGCGGGAGGGAAACGAGCAGTCGGGGATGTGGATCGAGCAGCCGGTGACCAGTGGAACCGCGTCCTGCGTCGGCTCCGCCGATTGTTCGGCTGAGGCATCCACCGACGCTTCGGCCAGGGGCGCCACCGAGGGATCGCCGCTGCCGCCAGGAAGGGCAGACGACGGCTGGGCTGGAGATGCACTGTCCGGCGGCGCTGCGCCCGCTGTGCAACCCACCAGGAGGACAGTCGCGCACAAGGAAACGAGAGCGATGTTCATGACAGGTGACCCCCCGCAAACGAACCGGGCTCCAGAACCGTACTCCTGCCGGACGGTGTGGCTGGGCCTGACCCCAAACGAAAGCCCCTCCGGCAACCGCTGGAGGGGCTCGTTCGTGCGTGAGAGAGTGGTCGGGGCGGAGCGATTCGAACGCTCGACCTCCTGAACCCCATTCAGGTGCGCTACCAGGCTGCGCCACGCCCCGAGGGCCGTGAGTCTAGCATCCTCCGCCCTGACGGCACGCGATCGGGCGGCCGATGCGGGCCTACTCCTGGTTGCGGAACGCCTCCTTGACCTTGGGCCGGTTGAGGTACCAGAGCAGGAA
>JAICUV010000288.1 GCA_025935655.1 Chloroflexota bacterium
CGGAGGGCCGGCAGTGGGTGAGCCGGGGCGCACACAAGCTGCTCGCCGCGCTCGACGCGTTCGGCGTGGACCCGGCCGGTCTCGTCGCAGCCGACATCGGCGCCTCCACGGGCGGGTTCACCGAGGTCCTGCTGGCGCGCGGGGCGACCCGTGTCTACGCCATCGACGTCGGCTACGGCCAGCTCGCGGAGCGGCTGAGGCACGACGAGCGGGTCGTGTCGATGGAGCGCGTCAACGCCCGGACGCTGACCGCGGAGACGCTCCCGGAGCCAGTGGACCTCGCCGTCGTCGACGTCTCGTTCATCTCGCTGGGCCTGGTCCTGGCGCCGATCGGGTCGATCCTGCGCGCCGGCGGCAGCCCGATCCTCGCGCTGGTCAAGCCCCAGTTCGAGGCCGGCAAGGCGGACGCGAAGGGCGGCGTCGTGCGGGACCCGGCGATCCACCGCCGCGTCCTGCGCGAGACGGTCGACCGCGCGTCCGCGATCGGGATGGGGATGCGTGCCGTCATCGCGTCGCCGATCCTGGGGCCGGAGGGCAACCGCGAGTTCATGGTCCACCTCCAGGCTGGCCCGGGCTGCGCGGAGATCGACGAGCGGATCGACGAGGCGGTCGAGACCGCGTGGGAGGGCGCCCGGTGACGGTCCGCCGGATCGGCTTCGCGTACAACCCCACCAACGAGGACGCGCTCGAGCTGCGCGAGCGCGCGGCCGGCTGGTGCCGGATGCACGGCATGGAGCAGTGGGCGTCACCCGCCGGCGAGGCGGCGGATCTCGCCGAGGAGCTGCGCCACACCGACGTGCTCGTGGTCCTGGGCGGCGACGGGACCTTCCTGCGAGCCGCCCAGACGGTCGCGGAGACGGACGTCCCGATCCTCGGCATCAACCTCGGCAAGGTGGGCTTCCTGTCGATGGCCGAAGCCCACGAGCTCGAGCCGGTGCTCGAGAAGCTCCAGGCGGGGTCGTACACGTTGCGCGAGCGGATGGCGCTGACCGGCCGGATCCTCCAGGCCGGCCGGACGCCGGACGGGTCGTTCACCGCCCTCAACGACATCGTGGTCGCCCGCGGCTCGCTCGCCCGCGTCGTCCGTCTCGACGTGTCCATCGACGAGTCGCACCTCGCGACGTTCGTGGCGGACGGGCTCGTGGTGTCGAGCCCCACCGGTTCCACCGGCTACTCGTTCTCGGCCGGCGGCCCGATCCTCGACCCGCAGAGCCGCAACCTGGTGGTCACGCCGATCGCCGGCTACCTGTCGGCGATCCGCAGCGTCGTGGTCTCGCCCAGCCAGGTCGTCCGCACGCGGGTCATCGACGCGCACGAGGCACTGGTCTCGATCGACGGCCGCGAGGACCGGCGGATCGAGGTGGGCGACGTCGTGGAGGTGCGCGCGCTGGAGCGCCCGATCCGGTTCGTCGAGCCCGCGGGGGCGCTGCCGTTCTGGGACCTGCTCCGCACGAAGGTGGAGCTGCTGCCGTCGTGACGGGGGACGCGCGATGGTGATGACGCCGCCCGGGGGGCGGGCCGGGCGCCTCCTCGAGGTCTCCGTGACGGACCTCGCGCTCATCGACCGCCTCCGGCTGGAGCTCGCCGCGGGCTTCAACGTCCTCACGGGCGAGACGGGGGCCGGCAAGAGCCTGCTGATCGACGCCCTGGGGCTCGCCCTGGGCGCCCGCGCGGATTCGACGCTCGTGCGCCACGGGGCTGATGGCGCCCGGGTCGAGGCCCTGTTCGACCGCGTCCCCGAGCCGCTGATCGCCGTGCGCGAGGTCAGCGCCACGGGCCGGTCCACCGCGCGGCTGGACGACGAGACGGTCACGGCCGGCCGCCTCGGGCTCACGACCGGACCGCTGGTCGAGATCCACGGGCAGCACGACCAGCAGCGGCTGCTGGACGAGGACTGGCAGCGCGACCTGCTCGACGCGTTCGGCGGGCACGGGGACGCTCGCGCGGCGGTCGCCGCGGCCGTGGACGCGTGGCGGCACAACCGCGCCGCGCTCGCGTCCCTGTCGATGGATCCCCGGGAGCTGCTCCGGCGCCAGGAGCTCCTCGAGCACGAGGCCGCGGAGATCGCCGCCGGCAGCCTGCGACCGGGAGAGGCCGCGGAGATCACCGCGCAGCTCGCCGCGGCCCAGCACGCGGAGACGATCGCCTCGGGCGCCGCGGACGTGCGCGAGATCCTGGTGGGCGAGGGCCGCGGCGCCCGCGAGCGGATCGGCGAGGCGCTCCACGAGCTCCACGCGCTGAGCCGCCTGGACGCCCGGTGGACCGCGCTGGCGGACCGGCTGGCCGGGCTGGAGGCGGAGGCCGAGGACGTCGCGGCCGAGGTCAGGCTGCTCGCCGAGACGGTGGACCACGACCCGGCGACGCTCCTGGCGCTCGAGGAGCGCCTGGGCGAGATCCACCGGCTGCTGCGGCGGTACGGCGACGACGAGGCCGCGGTCATCGAGCACGGGGAGCGCTCGGCCACCGAGGCGGAGCGGCTGCGCGGCCTCGAGGGCGAGCGTGCGCGGCGCGCGGACGAGGATGCCCAGCTCCTGCTGCGGGTCGCGGACGCGGCGGCGACCCTCTCGCTCCAGCGGGCGGGGACCGCGACCCAGCTCGCGACCGCGGTCTCGGCGGTGCTCGCGGAGCTCGGCTTCCCCGTCGACGCATTCGAGGTCGCGCTGGGGCGACGACCGGCGGCCCGTGACGACCCAGCGGTGGAGGTGGACGGGGACGCCGTCGCGTTCGACGCGTCGGGCATCGACACCGTCGTGTTCCAGTTCCGTCCGAACGCGGGGGAGCCCGCGCGGCCGCTGGCCCGGATCGCGTCGGGCGGCGAGCTGTCGCGCGTCGCGCTCGCGATCAAGCAGGTCCTCGCCGAGGTGGACGAGACGCCGACGCTCGTGTTCGACGAGATCGACACGGGGATCGGGGGCCGGTCCGCCGATCCCGTCGGGCGCAGCCTGTGGACGCTCGCGCGCGCCCACCAGGTCCTGTGCGTCACCCACCTGCCGCAGATCGCCGCGTACGCGGACGCGCACTACCGGATCGCCAAGCGCGAGCGTGACGGCCGGACCGTGACGGAGATCACGGCGCTGGACCGCGCCGAGCGAGAGCGCGAGCTCGCCCAGATGATCGGCGGGCCCGAGGGTGGCGAGGCTGCCCTGCTGTCCGCGCGCGAGCTCCTCGACCGTGCCGAGGCGTGGCGCGGCGGGCGCGTCGCGGAGGTCCTCGTCTGACCGTGGCCGCCGCCGGTCGTGACCTGGACGCGGCCATCGAGGAGTACCTGGCCTACCTGCGGGTGGAGCGCGGCCTCGCCGACGCCACGCTGCGGGCGTACCGCGCCGACCTCGCGGACTTCGCGATGAGCCGGGGCGCGGCGGCCACGTGGGCCGATGGCCCGGACGTCGCCCAGCGCTACCTCGCGGCACGCGCCGCCCGAGGCCGGCCGGGAGCACCCGGCCTCGCCCCGACGAGCCTCCGCCGGCGCACGGCGTCGATCCGCGGGTTCTACCGGTTCGCGTACGGGGACGGAATCATCGCGACGGACGTCGCCGCGCACCTCGACCTGCCGCGCCAGACGCGCCTGCTGCCCGAGACGCTCACCGTCGACGAGACGATCCGCCTCCTGGAGGCGGCGGGGGACATGCCGCCCGAGGACCGCGAGCCGACGGAGCTCGACGGCCTGCGGTTGCGGGACCGGACGCTGCTCGAGGTGCTGTACGCGGCCGGGCTGCGGGTCTCGGAGGCCCTGGGCCTGGACGTGGAGCACGTGACGATGGACGCGGGCTTCGTCCGTGTCATCGGCAAGGGCGACAAGGAGCGCGTCGTCCCGATCGGCGACGTGGCGCTCGAGTGGCTCGGCCGCTATCTCGCCTGGCCGCGGAGCGCGTGGCTGGAGCGGGCCGGGGCAGGGGACGGGCCGGGGAGCCCGGTGTTCGTCAGCCAGCGGGGGACGCGCCTCGGGCGGGGACAGGCGTGGCAGGTGGTCAAGGCGGCAGCGGAGGCCGCCGGGCTGGGCGACCGGGTGTCGCCGCACACGCTTCGCCACAGCTTCGCGACCCACATGCTCGAGGGCGGCGCGGACCTGCGGGTCGTCCAGGAGCTCCTCGGACATGCGAGTATCTCCACGACCCAGCTGTAC
>JAICUV010000250.1 GCA_025935655.1 Chloroflexota bacterium
CTGCATGCGCTCCTCGCAGCGTCGGGCAACCACGGTCCCTACGTCCTGGCCGGCCATTCCTCGGGCGGGGTGTACGTGCGCTTCTTCGCGGCTGCGTACCCCGACGAGGTTGCCGGGGTCGTCCTGCTCGACGCGCAGTCGCCGCACCTGGCGCCCGTGCGGTCCGCCGCCCGGTCCTCCGGGAACCCGATGGGTGCCCTCACGGGCGTGTTGCCGGGCCTCGCACGGATCGGCGTCGCCCGTCTCCTGGCTTCGGTCTCCTCGAACGACCTGCCGGCCGACGTCACCGCGCGCCGGCGCGCCTTCGAGGCCACCCCGCGCGCCGCGTCGAGCTTCGGCGAGGAGTTCGGGCGGCTCGACGGGATCCTCGATGCCGCCGGTGCACTCCCGGACCTGGGCGACCGGCCGCTGGTCGTGGTGACGGCGCTGTCGGGAGCCGCCGCCGACTGGCCGGACCAGCAAAACCACCTGGCCACGCTGTCCACGGACGTCTCGCACCGGGTGTTCGAGGACATCACGCATGACGGGCTGATCGAGACCGTCCGCGGCTCGACCGTGGCGAGCGACGCCATCGTCGCGGTGGTCGATTCCATCCGGTCAGCCACGAGACTGGACGGATCTTCCGCGGCCGCACGGTAGCCGTGGCGAAGCCGTCCGGCCCCAACCGGCGCATGCCGGAGCCGTGGCCCCATCACCTAGGTGCTTGCGAGCACGCTGACCACCTCGACGGACTCGACATGCATGAACGGCGGTCGGGGCGCACTCCGGGCAGCCTCGACCGCCGCTCGCGCCGCTTCCTCGGACGAGAACACCAGCACGTTGAGCGTCCTGCCGGCTCGGTCGCTCATCCACAGCGCCGAGACGAAGCCAGGGGCCTCGCGAACGCGCGGGGCGACATCCTCGTTCACGATCGCCGCACTTCCATCGATCTTTGCCGCATCGCCCGCCTCTCGGACCACGACTGCGAACATGGGACGCTCCCTTGGCTATCATCACCTGAGTCAAGGTGATTTCACATGATGCAGAGTGACACCAAATGGCCGAGAGCGTCAAGCCCCGTCGTCGGTACGAGTCGCCGCGGCGCGCCGCGCAGGCCGCGCAGACCAAGCGCGACATCGTGACGGCCGCCGGGATGCTGTTCCGGGAGCGTGGCTACGGGGTCCCACTCGCCGACATCGCGACGGAGGCCGGCGTCGTCGTCGAGACCATCTACCGGATCTTCGGGACCAAGGCGGGACTCTTCACGGCAGCGATCGAGGCCCTGCTCGCCGGCGGTGCCAGCAGGGCCGAGACCCCAGTCGCCGAGCGGCCAGCGATTCGGGCAATCCGCGAGGAGCCGGATCCCCGCAAGCAGGTGGCTGGGTATGCCGCGACCCAGCCCGGGATCCACCGGCGCGCCGGTCCACTCCTGCGGGCGCTGCGCGATGCCAGGGGGAGCGATCGGGAGCTCGGGCGGCTATGGGACGAGATGGAGACGCGGCGGCTGGACGGGCAGGGACGCTTCGTGCGGATGCTCGCCGACCACGGCGCGCTCAAACCGGGCCTCGCGGTCGACGCCGGGATCGACATCGCGTGGACGCTGTGCTCGCTCGCCGTGTATGACCTGCTGGTCCTCGGTCGGGGCTGGTCGGACGAGCGATATCAATCGTGGCTCACCGATGCACTTGTCGGGGAGCTCATCGGCGGAGGCACGCCACCCGGCTGAATCGCCTGGCTCGGCCCACGCTGCAACCGTGCCCCACGAGCCTGGCGCCCGTACGGCGCTCGTCCGAGGAGCTCGCCGCTCTCGTCGGGGCCCGTCCAGCGTGCACGAGCCGGCGCTCGACGCCCCGGGCTCGCGTCCTCAGGTGCCGACGTCCGCGCGGACGCGGGCGGTCGCCCGCGTCGCTCGCTGCTCCTTCCGGCCGCCGATGACGGCCACGACCGAGGACGCGAGGAACACGAGCAGCGCGGTCACGTTCAGCACGCCACCGAGCTGCCACGCCGCGACGGATCCCAGCAGGTCCCCGCCGACGATCCGCACGAGGAGCCCGGCATGGAGCAGCGCGAGGTGGGCGTAGAAGCGAGGGCGATAGGGCAGCGGCAGGCGGAGCACGGCCGGCAGGATCACGGGCGCGTGCCCGAACACCATCGACATCACGAAGCCCAGGAACAGCGCATGCAGCGAGGCGTCGTACGCGGGCCCGGCGAGCGGCACGCCGACCGCCAGCCACATCGCGCCCGCGACGGCCAGCCAGGCGTACCCGGGCAGCAGCGAGGCGGCGATGAAGCGGGTCACGCCGGTCGATCGGATGGTTCGCCGGGCGATGTCGAAGCGGCCCAACCACACGGCCAGGGCGATCATGCCCGCCCCGGCCAACCGGCTGCCGACGTCCGGAGCGACCACGGTGAGCGCCACGCCGCCGCCGAAGACGAGACACGCCAGCACGAACGCGCGCTGCGCGGCCCTGGGCGGGCGGGTGACCCGTGACAGCTCGAGCCGCTCGCCGAGGATCGTCAGCACGAGGAACGCCGCCAGCAAGGGGACGATCGCGCCGACCGAGCGGCCGGCCGCGAGGAGGATCGCGCCGCCCAGCCAGGCGGCAGCGCCGGCCGCCTGGACGGAGCCGTGCACGGACCGCTCGATCCGATCGAAGGCCAGGTAGATCGCCACGAACGCCGCCCCGGCGATCACGAACAGCCACGTCGCCGCCGACACGGCCCCGGCCACGAGCATGACCGCCCCGGCGGCGGACGCCAGCGGGGCGACGTAGCCCCACCCACGACCGAGGGCGACCGCGCGCTCGAGCGAGACGAGCGTGCCCAGGAACCCGAAGGCCATCAGCAGCCCGTGGACCGCGCCCAGCCGCAGGCTCGCGGCTGGCATCGCCAGGCCCAGCAGCACGAGCGCCCCCGTCAGCCCGGCCAGGAGCGCGAACCCGGCGCCCGCCAGCAGCAGGGCGCGTCGTCGCGGGCCAACGCCACCCACTCCGGTCGGCCGATCCGGGCGCATCAGCCGGCCGACCCGCGGTCGCGCGGGCCGAGGTGCGCGAGGCACAGGTCCGGCTCCACGAACGGCTCGAGGCGCACGGCATCGAGCGGTGCGCCGAGCGCGTCCAGGGCGCCGCGCATCAGTCCCAGGTGGACGCCGCACACGACCTCCCGCTGCTCGGTGGCGAGCGGGAGGAACGGGCAACGCCGCAGGCGGATCGGCCCGCCCTCGGCGAGCGGCTCGGGGGCGAAGCCGCTGGCGTCGAGCAGCACCAGCAGGCGCCCGATCGGGTCCAGCCCCTCGCCCGCCGCCTCGCGGCCGCTTCCGGTGGCAGGCGGCGCGATCCCCGCCGTGGGCGCCGCTGCCTCCCCGAACGTAGCGGCGAACCGCTCCTCCGGGCGGATGGCGTCCCGACCCCATCGCTCCCCGGCGGCGATCGCACGGGTGGCCGGGTCCGGCACCCGGGCCAGCTCCTCGGCGAGCACCCGCGCGAGGTCGCGGTACGGGGCGCCCTCGTCGTGCTGTGGCGTCGCGCGGTACTGGAGCGGCGGCCGGCCGCGGCCGCGCGGGGTCGCGGGAGCCCGTTCGGCGAGGCCCGCGTCGACGAGCTGATCGAGCTGATCGCGGACGCTGTTCGGGTGGAGCCCGAGCTCCGCGGCGAGGTCCGACACGGACAGGCCGCGGTCCTCGCGCAGGAGCCCGAGGAGGCGCGCTCGGGTCAGGCCGGCGAGCAGGCGGGATTGGTGTACGCGGACGCGGCCCCGTGGCGTCGGGTCGGCGGTCGGGGGCAGGTCCGGGGAGGTGTCTGTCATGGCACTTGCATTTTGCACGGACATAGACGTAAATATCAAGCAAACGACGCAAGACACGAGGATGGACATGCCGACACTGTCGCCACCCGAAACCGCAGCGGCCATCAAGGCCCATCACGTCGAGCTCCACGATGGGCTGCGCGACCGCGTGGTCGCGCTGCACAGCGCCGCCCGCCGGGACACACCGTACGAGGCCGACCGCGATGCGATCGTCGCGTTCCTCGACGCGGAGATCGTGCCCCACGCCATGGCCGAGGAGCAGACCCTCTACCGCGCCGCGGACACGGGCGTGTCCGCGCTCCTCGTGGAGGCGATGCTGGCCGAGCATCGCGACCTCGTCGGCCGGGTCGACGAGCTCCGGCGTGCGGCGGACCCGATCACCGCGGTCGCCGGCGCCAGCGCGATCCTGGCGCTCTTCGAGTCGCACCTCGCCAAGGAGAACGACCGGCTCATCCCCGCGTTGCTGGCGCAACCCGGCGTGTCGCTGGGCGAGCTGCTGGAGGGGATGCACGAGCTGGTCGGCTGACCGGCCGCGTCCCCGGCACCCAACCACGGTTCACGAAAGGAGCCACCCGCATGTCCGTCGACTCGATCCTCGACGTCCGGCAGGAGCCGCCCGTCCGGCGCCACGCCCTCATCTTCGAGACGTTCGAGCAGCTGGAACCGGGGAACGGCTTCGAGCTGCGCAACGACCACGACCCGAAGCCGCTGTACTACCAGTTCGCCGCCGAGCTGACGGGGCAGTTCACGTGGGACTACCTCGAGCAGGGGCCCGACGTCTGGCGCGTCCGGATCGGCCGCCCCAGCGGCGAATCGTCGGACTGACGGCCATGACCGCAGCATCGGCCGTCCCCATCGTCCTCGGGCCGCCGGCCACCTTCGAGCTGACGGGCTGCGGGATCGAGCGCGATGCCGATCCGGCCCGTCATCCACCGTACGAGTCCGTCTTCAGGGCGCTCGACCGGCTCGACGCGGACCAGACGATCCGGCTGACCGTCGACCACGACCCGGAACCGATGCTCGAGGCGCTCGATGCGGCGAGGCCCGCCCAGTTCGCCTGGGAGCCGCTGATGGAGGGTCCCGTCCGCTGGGTCGGCATCATCCGACGGCGGCACTCCGACGAGCAGCCGATCCCGGTCCGACGCCTGTCGCCGCGCCTCGCGCGGCGCGTCAGCGAGA
>JAICUV010000383.1 GCA_025935655.1 Chloroflexota bacterium
ATGCGAGCCAGGAAGAGCTCAAGCTGATGATCAACCTGACTCGGCCGAAGCATTTCATCCCCGTTCACGGCGAGTTCCGGATGCTCGTCCAGCACGGCCGCCTCGCCATCGAGACCGGCGTGCTGCCCGAGAACGTGTTCATCATCGAGAACGGCACGCCGATCGAGATCTTCGAGGACGGCTCCGCGAGACGGGGGATGCCCGTCCCGGCGGGCTACGTGTTCGTCGACGGGCTGTCCGTGGGCGAGGTGGGCGACATCGTCCTGCGCGACCGGCGCGCCCTCGCGAACGATGGGATGTTCATGATCGTCGTCCAGGTGGACAAGCAGACCGGGCGGATCGTGGGCAACCCCGAGATCATCACCCGCGGCTTCGTCCACGGCGCCGAGGAGGACCGGATCATCGCGGAGGCGACGCGCCGCCTGCGGCAGGCGGTGGAGCAGCCGGGCGCGGACCGCATCAGCGAGGTCGGGCTGCTCAAGGTCCAGATCAAGGACAGCGTCTCGCGCTTCCTGTACGAGCAGACGAAGCGGCGGCCGATGGTCTTCCCGGTCGTGGTGGAGGTCTAGCGTTGGCGACCCGCCGCACGTCCTCGTCCGGCACCAGGCGCTCGAGCGGCACGCGCTCGCGCCGGCGGTCGTCCACCCGCAAGGGTGGCGGGATCCCCACGCCGAAGCTCGGCCTGGGCCTGTCGCCGGCCGTCGTGCGATCGCTGATCGGGATCGTCCTGCTGGTGCTCGGGGCGGTGACCGCGATCGCGCTGCTGCTGCCCGGCCAGGGTGCGCTCACGGACGGGTGGCGCAACGTCTCGGTGCCGTTCTTCGGCACGGGACGCTGGCTGCTGCCGGCCGTGCTCCTGCTCTCCGGCTGGTATCTCGAGTGGGGGCCGGGCAAGGAGCCCGGCGCGCCATGGGGCCGAACGCTGCTGGGCATCGCGATCGCGTACGCGGGCTTCCTCGGCGCGTTCCAGGTGCTCGCGGACCGGGGCGGCGGCCGGATCGGCCGCTTCCTGGCGGACCTGCTCGAGCCCGCGCTCACGACCCCGGGTGCGTTCGTCATCCTGCTGGGCATCGCGATCGCGGGGCTGCTGATCGCCCTCGACCGGCCGCTGCGCTCCCTGCTGTCGCCCGCGACGCGCGCGGCGAGCGCCGCCGCGGCCACGCTCCAGGACCAGACGCCGGGGGCCGTGGCACCTGCGACCGCGGGAACCGGTCGCAACGGCGAGCCGCTGACCGCCGCCGCGGGTCCCGTGCCAGCCGAGGGCCGTCGCGGTCGCGCCCCGCGTGGAGCCGCGCCCGAGGTCCCAGGCCAGACCGGGGTCTGGGGCGAGGGCGGCGACCCGGGGATCCCGACGGCGCCGCCGTCCGTGGGACCCACCTCGTCCACCTTCGCCCCCGTGCGCGTCCCCGGGGCGTCCTCCCCGAGCGGGAACGGGAACGGAAACGGGAACGGCAATGGGGCCGCGACGCGCGATCCCCGGCCCGCGACGCCGGGCGTCCGCGACCCGGAGGACGTCACGGACGCCTCCGACCTGCCGCCCACGATCGACATGATCGAGTGGTCGCTGCCGCCCCACGAGCTCCTCGACGCGGGCGCCCCGCCGCTGCCCGCGGACACCGCGAACGCGGACATCGTCCACGCGCGCAACGAGGAGATCATCGTCAAGAAGCTGGGCAGCTTCGACATCGAGGCGCGGATCGTCGGGCGCAATGCCGGCCCCGTGGTCACCCAGTACGAGGTCCAGCCCGCGCCACACATCAAGGTCAGCCGCATCGAGGGCCTCTCGGACGACCTCGCGATGGCCCTCGCCGCGCGATCGATCCGGATCGAGGCGCCGATCCCGGGCAAGAGCGCCGTGGGCATCGAGATCCCCAACAAGGAGTTCAACGTCGTCGCGCTGCGGCGGATCCTCGAGGAGGTGGACTTCGGGGCGTCGGGGACGCAGCTGACGTTCGCCCTCGGGCGCGACGTGGCGGGGCGGGCCCAGGCGGTGGACCTGGCGAAGATGCCCCACCTGCTCATCGCGGGCGCCACCGGGTCCGGCAAGAGCGTGATGGTCAACGCGCTCATCACCAGCGTGCTGTGCAATGCCACGCCGACCGACGTGCGGATGATCCTCATGGACCTCAAGCGGGTGGAGCTCGCGGGCTACAACGGCCTGCCCCACCTGCTGGTGCCCGTCATCACCGAG
>JAICUV010000188.1 GCA_025935655.1 Chloroflexota bacterium
CTCATGGTCGGTGGCGCGAGCGGCGGTGGTCACGTGCGGCATCCCTGCTGAGCGTGGGAACGAGGTGCGCGAGCGGGCGAAACCTGCTCAGCGATGATAGCCGATTTGCGGGTGCGGCCGGCCCGCGACGCGGTCGTGGGGCGGGTCCGCGCCACGGTCGCGCGGACGGGTAGCATCGGCGCATGCCGATCGCCAGCCAGGCGGAGCGCGGACGGGCGCTCCAGCCCGCCTTCGATCTCGCCCGGTCACAGGTCGAATCGGGCACCGTGCCGTTCGTGGTCCTCGGCGTCGCCGGCGCGGAGGGCGTCATCCGGGTCGAGGCCGTGTCCTCGCCCGACGGGCCGCGGATCGGCACCGACGCCGTCTGCCTGCTCGCGTCGATCACGAAGCCGATCGTGGCGACCGCCGTCCTGCAACAGGTCGAGGCGGGTCTCGTCACGCTCGGCGGGGACGTCGCCGCGTGGGTGCCCGACCTCGTCAACCCGGACTGGGCGCCCGTCACGCCGTGGCACATCCTGTCGCACACCTCGGGCATCGACGACGTGGACGTCGAGGTCGTGATGCGGGGCGACGGCGGCCGGGCGGACCTGCTCCGGCGCCTCTCGCGGACTCGCCAGATGACCCGCCCGGGCACGACGTATCACTACGCCTCCGCGCCATACGACCTGCTGGCGGAGGCGATCGCCCGGCGGGCCGGCGAGCCGTTCGAGACGCTGCTGGCGCGCACCCTGCTCGGCCCGCTGGGGATGACCTCGACGACGTTCGACCCGCGCACCGATCCCGTGCTCGCGGGACGTGCAGCCCCGATCGCCGTGGGCGGCCTCGAGGGCCACCCGACTCCACAGGACCCGGAGCTGGTCGGCGCGTTCACGGACCTCCACCTGTGCGGGGGCGGGCTGTGGAGCTCCGCGGCGGACCTGCTGCGGTTCGGGCGGGCGATGCTCCGCGGCGGCGAGCTCGACGGGGTCCGCGTCCTCTCCCCGGCGATGCTCGCGCTCATGACCCGCGAGGTGACCGCGCCCGTCGGCGCGCCGGGCGGCATCGGCTGGAAGGCGGACCCGCTCCAGGCCGACCACTACGCGCTGGGCTGGGGCACGCCGCGCGCGGACACGATCGCGTCGCCGCGGGCGTTCGGGCACGGGGGCGTATCGGGGACGCGGCTGTGGATCGACCCGGCCTACGACCTCGCCTACGTCTACCTCACGGGTTCGTGGGGACTCCCGACGGCGCCGATCGACGCGGTCCAGGCCGCGATCTACACGGCGCTCTCCTGACGGACGGCGGATGACGGACAGCGGCGACGGCGCGGCGCGGCCGGTCGGCGACACGGTCCGCGAGATCGCCGCACGCGGGTTCACCGCGGGCGCCGACGCGTACGAGCGCTCGCGGCCCGACTACCCGGCGGCCGCGGTGGAGGCCCTCGTCACGCGGATGGACCTCCGGCCGGGGCGCACCGTCCTCGACCTCGGGGCCGGCACCGGCAAGCTGACCAGGCTCCTCGTCCCCAGCGGGGCGACGGTCGTCGCCGTCGAGCCACTCGCCGCGATGCGCGAGCGCCTCGAGCACGCCGCGCCGACCGTGACGTCGCTCGACGGGACCGCGGAGGCGATCCCGCTGCCGGATGGATCCGTGGACGCGGTGACCTGTGCCCAGGCATTCCACTGGTTCGACGCACCGCGCGCGTTCGCGGAGCTCCACCGCGTCCTCCGCGGAGACGGCCTGCTGGCGCTGCTGTGGAACGTGCGCGACGAGTCGATCACCTGGGTGCGGACGATGGGCGACATCGCCGAGGAGCTCGTGGGCGGCGAGCCGCGCCACCAGCTCGAGCCGTGGCTGCCGGAGGCCCGTCGCACACCCTGGTTCGAGTATCTCGAGCTCACGACCACGCCCCATGCCCAGGAGCTGACGCCGGACGGCGTCATCGACCGGCTGCGATCGATCAGCGTCGTCGCGGCGGCCAGCCCGGAGCTGCGGGCGGACGTGGAGGCGCGCGTGGCCGAGCTGCTGCGGACGGACCCGGAGACGGCCGGCCGGGACATCATCCGGCTCCCCTACACCACGCGGATCCACTGGCTCCGGCGGCGCCCGGATCCGGGTGCGACGAACGGCGGCCGAGCGGGTACGATCTCGCTGACCGACACGGAGGAACCAATGGTCCAGGCCGAGGGCGGCTCCGCGAGCCTCCCCACCACCCGCGAAGAGCTTCTCGTCCTCCACAAGGAGGCACGCGCCCGGCGGAACGCCGCCGTCGGCGGCAGCCACGAGTGGGAAGCGGCCCAGGCGGAGGTCGGCCGGATCGAGGTCGAGATCGCCCGCATCGAGCGGGCCATGGACCCGCCGCGGGTCTAGCGGCGAGAGGAGCCTTCGACCGACACCGCGTTCCTGTCCACCGCTCCCCAGGTCCCGTCCGGGCAGCACGCCACGGGCGGAGCCGGCCGCGCCGACGGCCGTGGTAGCGTGCGGCCCATGGACGGTGTCGTGCTGGTGCTGAACCAGAACTACGAGCCCCTGAACGTCTGCAACATCCCGCGGGCGTTCCGTCTCCTGTTCGGCTCCAAGGCCGAGGTCATCGAGTACAACCACGCGGACATCCACACGGTCCGCGCCGTGTACCGGGCGCCGTCGGTCATCCGGCTCCAGCACCACATCCGCCGGCCGCGGCCGCGCGTCAAGCTGACCCGGCGCGAGATCTTCGCCCGCGACCGGCACACCTGCCAGTACTGCGGCCGGGTCGCGAACGACCTGACGCTGGACCACGTCATGCCGCGCCACCGCGGCGGCGGCCACACCTGGGAGAACCTCGTCGCGGCGTGCAAGCCATGCAACCACCGCAAGGGTGGCCGGACGCCCGAAGAGGCCCGGTTCCGCCTGCTGCGCCAGCCGTTCGAGCCGCGCAGCGACATCTACAGCCTGTTCACGACGTACCTCGACGACGACCGCAACGAGGCCTGGAGGAACTACCTCTTCCTCGGCCGGAACTAGCCCGTGGGCCGTCCAGGGGGATCCCCGGCGGATCCGCGCCGCGGCGCTGCCGCCGCCCGGCTCGAGGCGGCCGTCCCCGCCCGCGTCGTCGACCTCATGGACGAGCTCCACGCCGCGGGTCATGCGGCGTTCGTCGTGGGTGGGTCGCCGCGCGACGCCCTCCTCGGACGGGTGCCATCGGACTGGGACCTGGCCACGGACGCGCTGCCGGAGCGGATGCTCGAGCTGTTCCCCGGCGCCATGTACGAGAACGCGTTCGGAACCGTCGCGATCCGGCGGGGCGACGGCGTCCTCGAGGTCACCACGTTCCGCCTCGAGCACGAGTACGCGGACTTCCGGCGCCCGCACCGGCTGGAGTTCGGCGACGACATCGGCGCCGACCTCGCCCGGCGGGACTTCACGGTCAACGCCATCGCCTGGGGCCGCGGCCGGGACGACGAGACCCCGGTCCTGCTCGACCTGTTCGGCGGCCTCGACGACCTGGAGTCGCGGGTCCTGCGCGCGGTCGGCGACCCCGGAACCCGGTTCCGCGAGGACGCGCTGCGGATGGTCCGCGCCGTCCGGCTCGCTGCGGCCCTGGACTTCACCGTTGAGCCGGCGACGCTCGCGGCGATCCGGGCCAACGCGCCGCTCGTCGCCCACCTGTCCGGCGAGCGGATCGGGGCGGAGCTGGCCAAGCTCCTGGGGACGCCGGTCCCGTCGATCGGCCTGCGGCTCGCCGAGGAGACGGGGCTGCTCGCCGTCCTCTCGCCCGAGCTCGCGGCCCAGCGCGGGATCCCGCAGAACAAGGTCGACGGCGAGGACCTGTGGGATCACACGCTGCGCAGCGTGGATGCCGCGCCTGCGGATCGGCCGGTGGTCCGGCTGGCGGCGCTGCTCCACGACATCGGCAAGCCCGCGACGCTCGCCGACGGGCACTTCCACCACCACGACGCCGTCGGCGCCGCGCTGGCACGCGAGCTGCTGCGCCGGCTGCGGTATCCGCGCGCGTCCGCGGAGGCGGTGGAGCAGCTGATCCACCACCACATGTTCACCGTTGAGCCGGACGCGAGCGACGCGGCGATCCGGCGCTTCATCCGGCGCATCGGGCGGGACGAGATCGACGCGCAGTTCGCGCTCCGCCGCGCGGACGACATCGGCAGCGGCCTCCCGGCGGACGACCCGGCGCTCGCGGCGTTCCGGTCCCGGATCGACGCCGAGATCGCCGCGGAGGCCGCGCTCGATCGGTACGCGCTCAAGATCGACGGCAACGACCTGATGCGGGAGCTGGGCCTCGCGCCCGGTCCGCGGCTGGGGCGGATCCTCGACGAGCTCGTGGAGCGGGTCATCGCCGACCCCGGGCTCAACGAGCCGCCTACACTGCTCCTGCTGGCACAGGGCATGCTTGCAGACATGCAGGACGAGGGCACTCAGTGATCGAGCTGCTGCTCCAGGCGGAGCGGGCGCTGTCGATGGGTCTCGTGGACCAGGCGGAGCGCCTCTATCGCCAGGCCGCCGACGCCGACCCGCGAAACTCCATCGCGGTGGTCGGGCTGGCGCGCGTCGCGCTCGAGCGGGGCGACGACGTGCTCGCGTGGCGAGAGGCGAAGCGCGCCCTGACGATCGACCCGGAGAATGCGGCCGCGCGGCGGATGGTCGAGCGGTTCGAGGAGGTCTGGCGCCATCGCGGCCAGGCGATCCCACAGGCGTCCGGCGCGAGCACCGGCGTCGCGGCAGGCGGGGTCACGAGCGTCGGCGGCCCAGCCGGCGGGGTCACCGGCGTCGCCAGCACCGGCGTTGTAGCCGGCGAGGTCACGACCGTCGGCAGCGCGGCCGTTCAGCCTGCAGCGCCGGGCGTCACCGCCGGGATCCCGCCTGCCCTGGTGCCGGTCGAGGCGAGCCAGGCGTGGGCGCGGATCACGGGCGAGGCGGCGACGCTGGACGGTCCGGATGCCGCGCCGGCGGAGAGCTACGGCTGGCCCGAGTCCGACCTCCGCCCCGACGCGGAGACGGAGCCCGAGGACAACGCCGGTCGGGCCGCGGACGACGGGTTCCCGGTCGCCGAGGACGAGGCACACGATGCCGCGGTCGCGGCCGCGGCCGACGAGGACGACGGGTCCGCCGCCGAGTGGCCGCCCGCCGAGCAGGAGGTCGCGCACATCTCGGCGCTGCCGGGCCTCGACCGCGTGCGCAACCTGTTCACCCGGAAGCGCGAGTGAGGATCCTCGCCACCGGCGGGGCGGGCTATGTCGGCGGCGTGTCCGTGGACGCGCTCATCGAGGCCGGGCATGACGTCGTGATCCTCGACGACCTCACCACGGGCCACGCGGCCATCGCCAACCCGGCCGCACGCCTCGTGCGGGGGTCGTACGGCGACGGCGAGCTCGTGCGGGCGTTGCTGGCCGAGGAGCACGTCGACGCCATCCTCCACTGCGCGGCCCGGTCCCTCGTCGGCGAGAGCCTCCAGGATCCCGCGAAGTACTACCGCGACAACGTCGCCGGCGGCATCACCCTGCTCGAGGCCGCGCGCGCGGCCGGGGTCCGGCGGCTCGTGTTCAGCTCCACGGCCGCGACCTACGGGGTGCCGTCACGGACGCCGATCGAGGAGGACGACCCGCTCCGGCCGATCAACACGTACGGCGAGACGAAGCGGGCGTTCGAGGGCGCGCTGCACTGGTACGGCCAGGCATACGGGCTCCGGAGCGTCGTGCTGCGCTACTTCAACGTCGCGGGCGCGACCGAGCGCGTGGGTGAGGTCCATCGACCGGAGACCCACCTGATCCCGAACGCGCTGCGCGCGGTCGAGGGCGGGCCGCCGCTGACCCTGTTCGGGGCCGACTACCCGACCCCCGATGGCACCCCGGTGCGCGACTACATCCACGTCGCCGATCTTGCGGACGCGCACGTCGCGGCCCTGCTGGCGACGGATCCCGCGGACGCGCGGACCGGGCCGGCCGACGGGACGTGCGCGCCGTTGATCTGCAACCTCGGCACGTCGACCGGGTTCTCCGTGCGGGACGTCCTCGCGGCCGCGGAGCGCATCACCGGCATCCCGGTCCCGCACACCGTGGGTCCGCGCCGGGCCGGTGACCCCCCGGTGCTGGTGGCGTCGAACGCACGCGCACGGGCGGTCCTCGGCTGGCAGGCCAGTCGCTCCAGCCTCGAGGCGATGATCGGGTCGGCCTGGGCCTGGCGCCGAGCGCACCCCTCGGGGTACGGGGACGAGGAATCGGCGCGGCCCCGCGGGCCTGCGGCCTGAGTGGTCCGCGGGGGCGCCGGCTGCCGACGCCCCTGCGTCGGCTATTCCGCCCGCGACTCTACGGTTCCGTGACGCGACGTTTCATGCGCCAGGCGACTGGAATGTTCCGCGCACAGGGCCTGCGACGGAACGTGTGAGTCTGCGGGGGCATATTCCGTTCCACGACGGAACCGTTGAGTCGCCAGCGGCATAGGCCGCGGGGCGGCGCGCGCGCTGCCCGCCTGGCCGCGTGCGCTGCCGGCCTGGCCGCGTGCGCCGGACGCTTGGCGGCGTGCACCGGACGTCTGGCTCCGCGTATCCCGGGCGCCCAGCTCCTCCTTCGCCCGGGCGCCTCCCGCGCCCGGCGCGACCGGACCCTACGACTCCGCGGACTCGGCGGCGACGATGTCCCGCAGCTCGAGCGGGTGCGTCTCGCCGTCGTGCCGGTGCACCTCGCCGGAGCCGGACCAC
>JAICUV010000329.1 GCA_025935655.1 Chloroflexota bacterium
CGAGCATCGAGTAGAACCAGTTCCGGAACTGGCCGGGGAAGCTCTCGGTGATGAAGGCGGCCGGGAACCACTTCGCCCAGTAGTCGGGATCCTCGCGGAAGTGCAGCGTGCTGAACGGGACGATGCCCGCGTCCAGCCACGGGTTGCCGACGTCCTTGATGCGCTCCACCGGCGCGCCGCAGCCCGGGCAGGCGATCCGCACGGCGTCGACCCACGGGCGGTGCGGCGTGTGGCCCTCGAACGCCTCCCAGCCCTCGATCGCCCGCGTCTCCAGCTCGTCGCGCCCGCCGATCACCTCGATCGTCCCGCACTCGCCGCAGTCGTAGATCGGCAGCGCCAGGCCCCAGTAGCGCTTCTTGCTGATCATCCAGTCGTGCATGTTGCGGAGCCAGTCGAGCTCCCGCTCGTGCCCGAAGTCCGGGATCCACCTGATCCGGTCCACGACGTCCATGATCTGGTAGCGCAGGCTCGCATCCACCTGCGCCGGGGTCAGCGATTCGCGGGGGGTGTCGTAGACCTCGCCCATCGAGATGAACCACTCGTCCACGAGCCGGAACAGCAGCGGCGTGTTGCAGCGCCAGCAGTGCGGGTAGCGGTGGGTGTACGCCTCGAGGTGGTAGAAGAAGCCGCGCCGCTCGAGGTCGTCCACGATGCGCTCCGCCACGGCCGGCGCCTCGAGCCCGGTGAGCCAGTCGAAGCCCGGCAGGTAGCGGCCGTCCTCGTCGATGGGGCCGATGACCGGGAGCCCGATCGCCTTGCCCAGCTGGTAGTCCTCGGCGCCGCAGCCCGGGGCGATGTGGACGATGCCCGTCCCCTCGTCCTCGCCCACCTCGTCCCACTCGACCACGCGGTGCTCGTAGCCCGCCTCCGCGAACGCGGTCGCGACCGCGGGGAGCGCGTCGTACGGGCCCGCGTATCGCAGCCCCACCAGCTCGGAGCCGGCCACCTCGTCCTCGACCGTGAACGGCCCCTGGAGCGCGGTCTTCAGCGTCCCCTTGCCGAGCCAGAACACGTCGTCGCCCTGCCGGACCTTCACGTAGCGCAGGTCCCTGCCCACCGCCGCGGCGACGTTGGACGTGAGCGTCCACGGGGTCGTCGTCCAGACCAGGAGCGCCTCCCCCGGCCGGTCGACGAGCGGGAAGCGGACCGTGAGCCCGGGATCCTCGCGGTCCTGGTAGCCCTCGTTCATCTCCATCTGCGACAGGCCGGTCCCGCAGCGGGGGCACCAGGGCATCGTGTCGTGGCCCTTGTACAGCCAGCCCCGCCGGTGGCACTCCGCGAGGAAGCCCCAGATGAGATCGTTGTTCTCGTTGCTGAACGTGAAGTACGAGCCGCCGACCTCCGGCAGCCCCAGCCGCCCGACGAGCATCTCCACGGTGTCGGTGACCGGGCCGTGCGGGCCCTCGATGGAGGTGACCGCGGCGGGGTCCGTTCCCAGGAGCTCGTTGAGGCGCCGCAGCTCCGCGGGATCGTTCCAGTCCATCCACATGCCCAGGCGGATCGACTGCTCCGTCTGGCGCGCGGCGTAGGTGAGCACGCGCTGCTTGCACAGGGTCACGAAGCGGTCGATGCCGTACGCCTCGATGTCCCGCTTGGACGTGAACCCGAGGTCCCGCTCCACGTTGACCTCGACCCACAGGCCCTGGCAGTCGAACCCGTTCTGGTACCGCTGCTCCTCGCCCAGCATCGCGTGGTAGCGCTGGTACAGGTCCTTGTACGCGCGTCCCCACGCGTGGTGCACGCCCATCGGGTTGTTGGCCGTGATCGGCCCGTCGAGGAAGCTCCAGCGCGGCCCGCCCTCGTTCTGCGCGCGCAGGCGCGCGAACGTCCGTCGTTCGGACCACTCCCGGAGCAGCTCGTGCTCCTGGGCGACGAAGTCGGGCTTGGGGGTGACGGGCTGGAACATCGGGCCTCGGTTGGGCGCCGGGCGGATCTGCGACGGTGCGGCGCGGCGGGCTCCAAGGATACGGAACGCGCGCGTCGCGCGCCGACGGGCTCATCCGTCCCTCCCCCGTGACCATGCCTGCCAGCCCGGATTCAGATCAGCGCGTATCATTCCGCGCGATGTCGAACCCCCAGCAGGCGCCGCGCTCCGATCGCAAGGAGCGCCCCCCGCGCCAGCGGTCCGCCTTCGCCGCGGCCTTCCTGTCCCTCCTCTTTCCCGGCCTCGGGCACGCCTACGCGGGCGCCTTCGGCCGCGCGCTGGCGTTCGCCGCGCTTCCCCTCCTCGGCATCGCGCTCGGCGGCGGCATCGCCCTGCGGGCGGACAGGACCGACCTGCTGGGCTTCTTCGCTCAGGCGGAGGTCCTCCAGGGCCTGTTCGTCGTCAACATCGTCCTGCTGATCTACCGCGCGGTCGCGGCCATCGACGCCTGGAACGTCGCGCGCTTCCTCAACGAGGCGGACCGCGCGCGGGTCGAGGCCGCGACGGGTCGCACGGCGGCCGTGCGGCGTTCGCGCACCCCGCTGAGCGTCGTCTCCATCGCCGGCCTGCTCGCCGTCATCGTCGTGATGGCCGGGGCACACCTCGCGGTGGCCCGCTACGACGCCCTCGCCCTGAACCTCGTCCAGTGCGTGTTCAGCGAGGACGAGGACAATCCCGATTGCCAGTCCGGGACGCCGTCCCCGTCGAACACGGCCGACGGCGAGACCGGGGCGCCGTCGGACTCCGCCACTGCCGATGCCTCCCCCACCGACGCGCTGCCGACGCCCGAGGGCAGCACCGCGACCGGGACGCCCGCGCCGACTCTGCCGCCCTGGGATGGCACGGAGCGGCTCAACGTCCTGCTCGTCGGCTCCGACGCGCGGCCGGGCGACACCTCGTTCAACACCGACACGATGATCGTGGTCTCCGTGGAGCCGTCCACCGGCGAGGTCGCGATGTTCCAGGTGCCGCGCGACATGGCGGACGTCCCCGTCCCCGACAACGCGCGCGCCGTCTGGGGCAGCGTGTACCGGGGCAAGATCAACAGCTGGTTCACGCAGAACCGGAACCGGACCGACATGTGGCCGGGCAAGACCGCCAACGCGCGCGGGTTCGCGGCCCTCAAGGCCCTCCTCGGCGAGCTGTACGGCCTCAAGATCAACTACTACGCGCTGGTCAACTTCGAGGGGTTCCGGAAGGTGGTCAACGCCCTCGGCGGCGTGAACATCAACGTCCAGATCCCGGTGGCGGAGAGCAGCTACCCGCAGCCTGGCGGCGCGCTGACCCGGATCTACATCCCGGCTGGCCCGCAGCACATGACGGGCGGCGAGGCGCTCATCTACGCTCGCTCGCGCCACCGCGCCAC
>JAICUV010000058.1 GCA_025935655.1 Chloroflexota bacterium
AGGGCCGCGATCGCCGCGCGGTGGACGGCCGCGTGCTGCCGGACCTCGAGCGACGCGAGGTGGAAGCCGAACGTCGCCAGCTGCCAGCGCAGGTCGGCGAGCTCGCCGTGGGCGACGCGCCCGAGCCCGTCCGCGACGAGCGCCTCGTGGACGACACGCAGCTCCGCGTCGAGCGCGGCCGGGCCCGCGTACCCACCCGAGCGCGGCGCCGTCTCGCCGGTGAGCGCGGCCCGCGTGCGGCGGATGCGCTCCGCGATCGCGCCGAGGCGCTGCCGGTACGGCTCCTCGGGAAAGCGGCGGCGAAGCTGGCGCATCGTCTCGGGCAGCTCCTCCGCGTCCCGCGCGAGCGCGCTCCCGAGCGCGCGGTCCATGCGGTCAGGCGCGACGCGTGCGGCCACCGTCTGCATCAGCCGGCCCGCGACCGCCTCGTACCCGCGCAGGAGGTGGTCGGCCTGGAGGCGCGCCGCGTGGAGGGTGATGTCGCTCGTGACGCCGGGGTGCCCGTCGCGGTCGGACCCGATCCACGACCCGAACCGCAGCACCGCGGGCGCCGCGACGGCATGCGTGCCGGTCCGGCCGGCGTCGCCGGCGAGCCCGTCGGGCGTCGTCGAGCGCGGGTCCAGCGCGCGATCGATGGCCCGCTGGAAGCGGGGGACGACCGTGAACAGCGTCTCGTCGAAGATCGCGAGCTCCGAGCGGACCTCGTCGAGCGGGGTCGGCATCACCGAGCGGATGTCGCCGGTGTGCCACAGCAGCGAGATCTCCTCGCGCAGCCGGCGCCGCAGGTCGGCGTCCTCGTCCGGGGTGACCAGCGGGTCGTCGAGCAGGTCGAGGAGCCGGCGGATCCGGCGCAGCGCAACGAGCAGCGTGCGGCGGCGCGCCTCGGTCGGGTGCGCGGTGAGCACGGGGTGGACGACGAGGCCGTCCACCAGGGCCTGGACGCCGGCCCGCCCGTGCGTGGGGAGCAGGCGCGCGACGGCGTCCCCGATGGAGTCGTCGATCGGGCCGCCGCGGGCCGTGCGGGCGCGGGTGCGGAGGACCCGGATGCGCTGCCGCTCCTCGGCGAGATTCACGAGCTGGAAGTAGAGCGTGAACGCCTTCGCCACGGCGGCCGCGTGGTCGAGGTCCAGCGCCGCGATCTCCGCCCCGAGGCGCTCGCGCTCCGCGTCCCCCTCGGGGACGAGGGCCGGGTCGGCCCGCCGCAGGCCGATCGTGCGCCGGCGGATGCGCTCGACGAGCTCGAACAGCTCGGGCCCCGCCTGCTCGGCGATGACCTGGCCCAGCAGGGCGCCGAGGAGCCGCACCTCGCGCGCCAGCTCGTCGCGTGCGCGTCCGAAGCCCGGTCCCGGCGGCTCGGCGGCGACGGCGGGGAACCGGACGGGTCGGGTGCGTGCGGTCGAGTCCCGGCGGTGCCGGGCGGGGGGCTGGGCCACGGCCTAAGGATGGCGGAGCGGACGCCCCGCTGCCAGCGGCGCAGGGTTACGGTTCGACTGCAAGGGCACCGTGCCGGTACCCCGCTGCAACCGTCGAAGGTGGCGGGTGCCCCTAGGCTTGTATCGTGCTCGCCATGCCGACGCTCGACGACGGGTCCCGCGCCGCACCATCGGGCCGCGGTGGCCCGGACGAGCGCGCGCCCGCCCCACCGGTCCCGGCGCCCGGGGGCGACGCCGCGAGCGAGCTCCGGCTGCTCCACGAGTTCCTCCGGCTCGCGACGACCGCTCGCACGTGGGAGGAGCTCCTCGAGATCGTCGTCAACGGGACGCGCGACGCGCTCCGCGCCGACGTCACGTCCCTGTACCTCCTCGACCGGGACGGGTTGAACCTCCGGCTCGCGGCCACCAACGGGCTCGACAGCTACCAGATCGGCCGCGCGATCGTGCCCTTCGGCGAGGGGATCACCGGGCGCGTCGCCGCGATGCGCCAGCCGATCCGCATCCCCGACGTCCGCGAGGACGACCGCTTCCTGTGGGTGCGCGGCATCGACCAGCGGCGGTTCGTGCACTCGATGCTCTCGGTGCCGCTGACCTGGCGCGACCAGGTCGTGGGCGTGCTCAACGTCCAGACCGAGACCCACCGCGAGTTCGGCGAGGCCGACGTCGCGCAGCTGTCGGCGATCGCCGACCTGCTCGCGGGCATCGTCGAGAAGGGGCGGCTCCAGGCCGAGGCCGAGGCACAGGTCGAACAGCTCGTGGCGCTGGACCGGGCTCGCTCCGAGCTCATCGCGCTCGTGACCCACGAGCTGCGGACCCCGCTCGCGGTCGTCCGCGCCTACACGGACCTGCTCGCGGACGAGCCGCAGCTCGTCGACCGCTCGTCGCGCGACCCGAAGCGGCGCGCCACCCGCGCCGCGTGGCACGCGGGGACGCTGGAGCAGATCGAGCGGCTCGACCGCCTCGTGGACTCGATCCTCACCTCGGTCCGGGTCGTCCCGGACCAGCCGCCGCTGCTGGAGACCGTGGACCTCGCGGCGCTCGTGGGCGACATCACGGACGAGCTGACGCCGCTCCTGGGACGGCACCGGACGACGCTGCTGCGATCGCGTCGGCTGCACGTCGTGGCGGACCCCGCACGCCTTCGACAGGTGCTGGAGCACCTGCTCGAGAACGCGGTGAAGTACGCGCCACCGGACACGCGCGTCGAGATCGGCTGGCGGCTGGTCGAGGGGGTCGTGCAGATCGGGATCGAGGACGAGGGGCCCGGGATCCCGCCCGAGTGGCGGGAACGGATCTTCGAGCCCTATGCCCGGCGCGAGACGTCCACGGCGCGGGGGTCCGGCATCGGGCTCTACGCGGCCAGGCGGCTGGCGGAATCCATGAAGGGACGATTGTGGTGCGAGCCCGGCGGCTCGGGAGGCGCGCGCTTCGTGCTCGCGCTGCCCGCCGCCGTGGCCGTGTAGAAAGGCAGGGACAGGCGAGGTGATCGGCACACGACCGCTGCGCATCCTGGTGGTGGACGACGACCCGGCGATGGTCGGGGCGATCACGGCCCTCGTGGGCACGGAGGGCCACCAGGTCATCACCGCGTACGACGGCCTGACCGCCGTCAAGCGCTTCCGCGAGGAGCGGCCCGACCTCGTGCTGCTGGACCTGGCGATGCCGGGCCCGGACGGGTTCACGGTCATCGGCCAGCTCCGCGCGTCGGGCAACGTGCCGGTGCTCGTGGTCTCGGGCGAGAGCGCCGAGGCCGCCAAGGTCAAGGCGCTGGGCATCGGCGCGGACGACTACCTCGTGAAGCCGTTCGGCAAGCAGGAGCTGCTCGCGCGCATCTCCGCGGTGATGCGCCGCGTGGACCTCGCCGGGAGCGGCCGGATCGGCGGCGCCGACGGAGCGTCGGGCGTGCTCACGGCCGGCTCGCTGACGCTGGAGCCGGCGCGACACGAGGCGCGGGTCGGGGCGATCTCGCTGGGGCTCACGCCGACGGAGTTCCGCCTGCTCGAGGCGCTCGTCCGGGCGGGCGGCGACCTCGTGGCGCACCACCGCCTGGCGCGCGCCGGGTGGCCGGCGGAGCCCGATCCCGATCTCCTGTGGCTCAAGCCCCACCTCGCCCGCCTGCGTTCCAAGCTGGAGGCCGTCGGCGGCCCGCGGATCGTCGCGGTGCGTTCGGTGGGCTACCGGATCGAGGCGGACGAGCCGGCCTGAGGCTCGACCCTGTGGCCCCGTCGCTCCTCGCGAGTGGCGGGGCCGTTGACGTTGGTCCGGGTCCGCGGCGAGCGCCGGCCAGGCGGCCGGCCTCACAGTCAACGAGCTCGCCCGGTGCGTCATCCTTGGCGGGACCACGCGAGCGCCGGGCCGTGCGCGGACGATGCACCCGCAAGCCCGATGTGACGCGGACCTGCAACGGCTGCAATGACCTTTTGAGTCGGACCGACAGGTCCCCCTCCTACCGTGGAGTGACTGACGGGGGCGATCCCCCTGCGACTGACACTTGCGGAGGAGCGAGGCATGCGCCGAACCCTGTTCACCCTCAGCATCGCGGCGATGATCGCCGCGGCGGGCTGCGGCTCGTCCGGCAACGGCGGCTCGGCGTCGCCGGGCGCGACCACCGCACCCGAACCCAGCGGGTCATCGGCCGCGGGCGCGAGCTCGAGCGCCGGCAGCGGCTTCGACCCCACCAGCGTGTCGGGCGACCTGACCCTCCAGGGCTGGAGCGCCGGGGCCGTCGAGGCACCCATCCTCGACAAGGTCCTCCAGGACTTCCAGGCCGCCTACCCCAACATCAAGGTCAAGTTCGAGCCGATCGCCGGCGACTACGCCGCGGCCATGGCGGCGAAGTTCAGCTCCCAGGACGTGCCGGACGTGTTCTACGTCGACAGCGGCCCCGCGGCCACGTGGATCGAGGACGGCAGCCTCCAGCCGCTGGACGAGTACATCGCGAAGTCGGGCTTCGACACCTCGAAGTTCTACCCGGCCTACCTCGACGCGTTCAAGGGCCCCGACGGCAAGCTCTACGGCCTGCCCAAGGACGGCAACACGATCGCGATGGCGTACAACTCGGACATCCTCAGCAAGGCCGGCGTGACCACGCCGCCGACGACCTGGGAGGAGCTCACCGCCGCCGTCGACAAGCTCAAGGGCCAGTCCGGCCTCGACGCGCCGCTGTGCCTGTCCCCCAGCCTCGACCGCGCGCTCGCGTTCATCTACCAGGCGGGCGGCGGCCTGTTCAACGAGGACAAGACCGCGGCCATCATCGACTCGCCGGAGTCGGTCAAGGGCATCGAGACGTACCTCAGCTTCTTCAAGTCGGGTGCCGCGAAGCGCCCCGGCGACGTGGGCGACGACTGGTGCGGCAAGTCGCTGGGTGAGGGCCACTCGGCCATCATCTTCGAGGGCGGCTGGCTCGACCCGTTCATGAAGGACACCTACCCGGACGTGAAGTACGCCTGGGCCGAGATGCCCGCCGGGCCGGCCGGCAAGGCCACCCTCGGGTTCACGGTCTCGTACTCCATGGGCGTCGACTCCAAGAACAAGGACGCCTCGTGGGTCCTGATCAGCTATCTCACCGGTCCCGAGGGCATGAAGACCTGGACCGAGGGCGGCGTCGCGAACCCGTCCCGGAGCGACCTCCAGGGTGCGCCGGGCAAGGAGATCCTCATCCAGGGCGCGGAGTACGCCCACCCCTGGAGCTTCATCCCGGGCTTCACGGAGATCAACGACGCGTTCAACAACGCGCTCACGGCGGCGATCGAGGGCACGGGCTCGGCGCAGGACGTCGCCACCGCGACCAAGACCGCCATCGACGCGAAGCTCAAGTAGCGCCACGGCGGGCGGGGCCGGCGACGCCGGCCCCGTCCCGCACCCGGGCAGGAGGAGGCTGCATTGACCGCCGTGGCATCCCGCAAGCCGGGCCGTGTCCAGCCGGGACTGCGCGCGGAGCGACGATCGGAGGCGATCGCGGGCTACGTGCTCATCGCCGTCCCGCTGCTGCTGTTCCTCGTCCTCAACATCGGCCAGATCTTCTACGCGCTGTACATCAGCTTCTGGGACTGGGGCACGCGCGGGCCGCGGGAGTTCCTCGGCCTGGGCAACTACCAGTCGCTGCTCGCCGACCCGATCTTCTGGAAGGCGATCCGGAACACGCTCTATTACGCGGTCCTCGTCGTCCCGCTCCAGATGGCGCTGGGCCTGTTCCTCGCCGTCATCGTCAACCAGAAGATCCGCGGCCAGACGTTCTTCCGGGCCGCGTTCTACTTCCCGGCGATCGCGAGCTCGGCCGCGATCACCGTCCTGTTCATGTTCATCTTCGCGCCGGACGGGCTGTTCAACGGCGTGCGCGAGGCCCTGGGCATCAACCCGCTGTTCGCCGCCCTGGGCTTCGGGCCCACCCAGAACTGGTTCGGCGACAGCCGGACCGCCCTCAACATGGTCATCCTGCTCAACGCCTGGACGACGTCCGGGACGATGATGCTGTTCTACCTCTCGTTCCTGCAGTCGATCCCGAACGAGGTCTACGAGGCCGCGGCGATCGACGGCGCCGGCTGGTGGCAGACGTTCCGGCGGATCACGTTCCCGCTCCTGGCGCCCGCGCACTTCTTCGTGGCCACCGTCTCGGTCATCGGGGCGCTGCAGCTCTTCGACCAGGTCGCGATCGCGGGCGGGCCCGGCGGCCAGCCGAACAACGCGCTCACGACCATCGTGCTGTTCCTGTACCGCTCGGCGATCGCGGAGTTCGACTTCGGCTTCGCGGCCGCGGTGGGGATCGTGCTGTTCGTGATCATCTTCACGGTCACCCTCGCCCAGCGCCGGCTGTTCGGCCAGGCGCCCTCGTGGTAGCCGGAGGCACGCGATGACCCTGCCGACCCCGGTGCCGTCCGGGACGACCCAGTCGCTCGCGACGCCGACGGCGGCCGCCGACGTCCCGCGGGCCGGCGATCGCGGTGCGCGCGCCCGTCGGCTCATCGCCTATGCGCTGCTGATCGCCTACGCGCTGCTGATGATCGTCCCGTTCGCGTGGTCGGTCTCGACGTCGTTCAAGACCAACTCCGACGCCGTCCGGCAGCTCACGTTCCTGCCCAACCCGGTGAGCCTCGAGGGCTGGCAGACGGCGTTCAGCCAGCTGGACCCGGCGCTGCCCAGGCTGTTCTTCAACAGCACGCTCATCGCCGGGGCCGTGACGCTGACAAACGTCGTCCTCGGGTCGATGGCGGGCTACGCGTTCGCCCGCCTCCGCTTCCCCGGTCGCGAGATCCTGTTCATCCTCGTCCTGGGCACGATGATGATCCCGGACCAGCTGCGACTCGTCCCGATCTACCAGATCCTGCGGGCGCTGGGCCTGCTCCAGGACCAGAAGCAGTTCCTGGGCATGATCCTCGTCCTCGCCATCAGCGCGACCTCGATCTTCCTCCTCCGGCAGTACTTCATGTCGATCCCGAGGGCCCTGGAGGAGGCGGCCAAGATCGACGGCGCGGGCTTCTACACGACGTTCCTGCGGGTCGTCCTGCCGCTCGCGACACCCGCCATCGCCGCCGTGGCCATCCTCCAGTTCCAGGGGACGTGGAACGGCTTCTTCTGGCCCACGATCATCCTCCAGGAGCGGACGAACTGGACGCTGCCGCTGGGCATCGCCCAGTTCCAGGATCTGTACGCGACGCAGTGGCCGCCGCTCATGGCCGTCGTCGTCATGGCCACGATCCCGATCCTCGTGCTGTACGTCTTCTTCCAGCGCTACTTCATCGAGGGGATCGCGGCCGCCGGGGTGAAGGGCTGAGCGCATGACCACGCCGGCCCCCGGGCCTCGCGCCGACGCCATCCCCCGCAGCCCCACGATCGGCGGCGCGCTCCGGGCGGGCGCGAGCGACCTGTTCTACAACTCCTGGCGGGTCGTGCCCGCGAACCTCCTGCTGGGGGCGGGACTCGTCCTCGTGCTCTGGACGTGGGCGACGTTCGGGGCCGTCGCGGCGGCCGTGGTCGCGGCGCCGCTCGCCGCCCCGCTGGCCGGCCTGGTCCGGCTCGGGGCGATGGCGACGCGCGGCCGGGACGTGAACCTGTCCGACGTCGCGGATCCGGTCCGGGCGGAACCCGTCGCGATCCTGGCGACCGGTGCCGCGTTCGCCCTCGCGACCCTCGTCCTGGTCACGAACCTCGCCACCGGCCTGCTGCTCGGCGGGGTCGTGGCGTGGGCGATCGCGACCGCCGCGGGCTGGGGGATCGTGCTCGTCGTCATGCTGGGGTTCGCGCTGTGGCCGCTCGCGGTGGATCCGGTCCGGGCCGGGACGCCGTGGATGGCGCGGGTGCGCCTGGCCGGGCTGCTGGTGCTGGCCCACCCGGGCCGGATCGGCGGCCTCGCGCTGGTGCTCTCGGTGATCCTCGTGGCCAGCACGGTGGTGGTCGTGGCGCTGCTCACCGTGAGCGTGGGGCTGGTGGCCCTGGTGGCGTGCCGGTACGTCCTCCCGGCCGCGGATCGGCTGGAGGCGGTGCTCGGACAGCGTGCCGAGGCGGGGGTGGACGCCGGTAAGATCCGCGCGTGAGCGTTCCGGTCCAGGTGGGTCCGGCCACCATCACCATCAACCGCGACGACCGGGTGCTCGTGTGCCAGCCCGACGGCTCGATCCTGGGCTCGGCCGAGGACGGGTTCTTCGCCCGCGACACGCGGTTCCTGAGCGGATACGGCCTGCGGGTGAACGGCGCCCAGCCGGTGCTGCTCAACGCGGCGCCCATCCGCTTCTTCTCGGCGCGCTTCGAGATGACCAACGGCGCGCTGCTCGACCCCGACGGGCGGATCGACCCGCACAGCCTGGCGATCCGGCTCGACCGCACCATGAGCGGCGGGGTCCACGAGGACCTCGACGTGGTGAGCTACGCCCGGCGCCCCGTCCACCTCGTCATCGAGATCCAGCTGGCCTCGGACTTCGCCGACATCTTCGACGTGAAGGGCGGGGGCGTGGTGCCGCGCGGGACGATCGACACGCAGTGGTATCGGTCGCGCCAGGAGCTGCGGACGGTCTATGTCAACGGAGACTTCCGGCGCGAGCTGATCGTCACGGTCGATCGGTCCGACAGCCGGGCGCAGTACGCGAACGGGCGGCTGCTGTTCGTGGCCGAGATCCAGCCGAAGGGCGTCTGGCACGCGTGCACCTCGTGGCTCCCCATCACGCGCTCGGGGTCCAAGCGCAGGCCCGACGTCCTGCCGTGCAACGCGGTGGAGGTGCCGCTCCGCCTCGCGGGCGTGGACCGCCTCCCGGCCGTCGCGATCCGGACCTCGAACGAGACCGTCCGGCGTGCGTGGGACCAGGCCGTCGGCGACCTCGAGGCCCTCCACCTGGAGGACCCGACGTTCGAGCGGGGCGTCTACGTGCCCGCCGCCGGCGTCCCCTGGTTCCTCACCCTGTTCGGCCGCGACACGCTCGTCGTCTCGATGCAGACGATCAGCGGCTACCCGGAGTTCGCTGACGGGGCGCTGCGCCGGCTCGGGGCGCTCCAGGCGACGGCCGACGACCCGGTCCGGGACATGGAGCCGGGCAAGATCCCGCACGAGATCCGTCACGGCGAGCTCGCCCAGACCGGCCTGCTGCCGTTCACGCCCTACTACGGCACGCACGACGCGACGACGCTCTACGTCAGCGTCCTCTCGTACCTCCACCACTGGGTGGGCCACGAGGGACCCATCAGGCGGCATCTTGCGTCGGCGGAGGCGGCGATCCGCTGGGCCGACGAGTACGGCGATCGCGACCACGACGGGTTCCAGGAGTACGAGACCCGGTCGCCCTACGGCTACTACAACCAGGGCTGGAAGGACGCCGGCGACGCGGTGCCGCACGAGGACGGGACGCTCGCCCCGCTCCCGATCGCGCTGTGCGAGCACCAGGGCTACCTGTTCGACGCCAAGCTCCGGATGGCGGAGATGTACGCGTTCCAGGGCCGTGAGGACGACGCCGCCCGGCTGCGTGCCGAGGCCGCCGAGCTGTTCGACCGCTTCAACGACGCGTTCTGGTGGGAGGAGGAGGGGACCTACTACCTGGGCCTGGACGGGTCGAAGCGGCCGATCCGGAGCGTCGCCTCGAACGCGGGCCACCTGCTGCAGTCCGGGATCGTGCCGCCGGAGCGGGCCGGCAGGGTGGTGGAGCGGCTGCTGCGCGAGGACATGTGGTCCGGCTGGGGCATCCGGACCCTGTCCTCCGACCACGTCGCGTACAACCCGTTCTCGTACCACACCGGGTCGGTGTGGCCGCACGACAACGCGATCATCGCCGGCGGGTTCCGCCGCTATGGCTACGCCGCGGAGGCGGCCCGCGTGGCGAAGGGCCTGTTCGACGCCGCGGAGCGGCTCACGCAGTACCGCCTGCCCGAGCTGTTCGCGGGGCTGCCGCGCCACGAGGCCTCGTTCCCGGTGCAGTACCTGGGGGCGAACGTGCCGCAGGCGTGGGCCGCGAGCGCGATCCTGCGGCTGGTCGCGGTGCTGGCGGGCATCCACGCCCGGACGGACCGCGACGGGTCGATCGTCTACATCGACCCCGCGCTGCCGGCCTGGCTGCCCGAGCTCGCGATCACGAACCTGCGCGCCGGCCACGGCGCGGTCTCGATCTCGCTCGTGGACGGCCTGCTCGACGTGACCTCGAACACGACGGGGTTCGAGGTGCGCCACGGCACGCCGCCGCGCGTCACCGGCCGGCCGATCGTCTAGCACGCACCGGGCGACTGGGAGGCAGCACGGACCGAGCCGAGGAAGGTCCCTGGAATCGCAACGGCCCCGGGGGCGTGACCCGGGGCCGTGACGGTGTGGTCGCCGCGGACGCGGCGCGGCGGTGGACCTAGGCCGCGACGAGCGCGCGGCCCTGGCGGTCGTGGTCGGCGTCGGCACAGGCGACCTTGTCGCCGCGGGCGTCCCGGCCGGCCATGGGGGAGAAGTGGCGATAGGTGTCCGCGGTCGCGCGCTGCAGGCGGCAACCACACGCCTCGCAGGTCACGACGCCGACGCGGGTCTCCGCGCCGGGGATGCCGCTGGTGTCATAGGCGGGGTATGTCAATTCGGTGTCCTCCCTGTTCCGGCGGGGAAGCCGGGAGTGCGGCCGGCGCGAGGGCCGGATGGGTGGACGGACCGGGACCGGATCCGTGTTGGGCTTCAGGGCACGTGTGCCGCCGAACCGGAAGCGTGCGCCCGCGCGCCGCTGGCAACGACCCCGGGCCGGGAGCGCGGCGGTTGCGGTTCGGTATCGGCGCCACGGGTGCGGCCGATGGTCAGACCTGGTAGGCGACCTCGCCGTGGACGGACTTGTCGAGGCCCATCTCCTCGTCGGCCGCGTTGACGCGGATCCCGAGGATGGCGTCCACCACCTTGATGATCACGAACGTGGCGACGATGGCGTAGGCGATCGTGGCCCCGACGGCGACGACCTGGGTGACGACCTGCTGCGGGTTGCCGTCGATCAGGCCGCGGCCCAGCGAGTTGATCGCCGTCGTCGCGAACACGCCGGTCGCGATGGCGCCGAACGTCCCGCCGACGCCGTGCACCGCGAACACGTCCAGCGCGTCGTCGATGCGCAGCCGCTCGCGGAGGAGCGTGGCGCTGTAGCAGATGATGCCGACGGCCAGGCCGATCACGAGCGCTCCACCGGCGGTGACGAAGCCCGACGCCGGGGTGATCGCCACGAGGCCCGCGACCGCGCCGCAGGCGGCGCCGACGACGGAGACCTTGCGCTTGTGGACGTAGCTCGCCAGGACCCAGGTGATCGTCGCGGCCGCGGCGGCCGTGTTGGTCACGAGGAGCGCGTTGGCCGCGAGCCCGTTGGCGGCCAGCGCGGAGCCGGCGTTGAAGCCGAACCAGCCGAACCACAGCAGGCCCGCGCCGAGGACGGTCATCGGGATGTCGTGGGGCTCGAGACCCTCGCCGTTCACGACGCGCTTGCCGATGAGCAGGGCGACGATCAGCGCCGAGATGCCGGACGAGGCGTGGACGACGGTGCCGCCGGCGAAGTCGAGGGCGCCGAGCTTGAACAGCCAGCCGTCGACCGACCAGACCCAGTGGGCGATCGGGGAGTAGACGAGCACCGACCACAGGATCGTGAACAGGACGAAGGCGGCGAACCGCTTGCGCTCGGCGAACGCGCCGGTGATGAGCGCGGGCGTGATCGCGGCGAACATCAGCTGGAACGCGGCGAACAGGACGAACGGGATGGTCGGCCCGTAGGTCGGCGACGGATCGAGCCCGACGTTCATGAACCCGACGAAGTCGAGCCCGCCGATGATGCCCCAGCCGTTCACGTCGGTGCCGAAGGCGAGCGAGAAGCCGACCAGCACCCAGACGACGCTGACCAGGGCCAGGCCGAAGAAGCTGTGCATGATCGTGGACAGCACGTTCTTGCGGCGGACGAGGCCGCCGTAGAACAGGGCGAGGCCGGGCAGCATCACCATGACCAGGGCGGTCGAGATGAGCATCCAGGCCGTGTCGCCGGTGTCGATCGCCGTCCCGTCGGCCGCAGCGGCGATGCCGGGCAGCGCACCCAGCAGGGCGGCGGCCCCCAGGCCGCCAGAGAGCAGTCTTCCAGCAGCTCGCATGGCTCGATGAGCCTCCCACTCCTCCATCGCCGGGTGGGGACACCCGGGCGTCGATGGCGGGAGGTTGGGGGCACGGCCGACGAGGGTCACGCGCCTCGGGCGGTGCAGGCGGGATTCGGTTGAGTCCCGCCCGGTTGCGACATCGTTGCGGCCATTCCCGCGCGGGATTCACCCGCGCGCGCGAGAGACGCGATCGCGGGTCAGGGGCGCACGGGCTCCTCGAGCACCCCGGAGCGACGGACGACGAGCCCCGCGGTGGTCCCCTGGACCAGGAGCGTCACCAGGACGATCCCGAACACGGCGCCGGTGAGCAGGTCCCGATCGTGGATCGTGGGCGGGAGCGCGAGGGCCAGCGCGACGGCGATCGCGCCCCGCAGGCCCGCCCAGAACATCACGTGCAGGTAGCCCGTCGAGAGCCGTCGTGGCCCGGGCAGCAGCCGGGACCCGCCACCCACGATCCCGTACACCACCAGCGCCCGGGCCACGGTGATCGCGAGGTACCCGGCGACGATGACCGGCAGCGCCCGGAGCAGCAGCTCCGGGCTGATCGCGAACCCCACGAGCAGGAACACGAGCGCGGTCAGCAGGAAGGCGGCGAACTCCCACACGGTGTCCAGCGCCAGTCGCGTGCGTTCGCTCAGGCTGCGCGTGCCGTGGTTGTTGCCCAGGACCAGGCCCACCACCACCGTCGCGATGATCCCCGACTCGTGGAGGCGGTCCGCGATCAGGTAGGTCCCGTACGCCGCGACCACGGAGATCGCGACCTCGAGCTGCGGGTCGTCCGTGGCGTGCATGACCCGGAACGCCGCGATCCCGGCGACGAGCCCGATGATCGCGCTCGCGGCGATCGTGACCGCGAACGAGACGACGCCGTCCGCGAGCGACACCGGGGACGCCAGGGCGGCGATCGCGATCGAGAACAGCACGACGCCCGTGCCGTCGTTGAGCAGGCTCTCGGCGTCCACGAGCGTCGCGAGCCGGTTGGGCGCCCCGACCCTCCGGAACAGCGAGACCACCGCGACCGGGTCCGTCGCCGACACGATCGCCCCGAGGACGAAGGCCTCGGCCGTGCCGAGGTCCGTGACCAGGGGAACGACCAGCGCCACGACGACCGCCGTGATCAGCACCCCCGGCGCCGCGAGCACGGCCACCACCCCGAAGGTCCTGCGCAGCTCGGTGGCGTCGATCTTGTACGCCGCCTGGAACACGAGGCCCGGGATGAGGACGGCGAGGATGAGCTCTGGCGTCACCTCGACCCGCTCGCCGCCCGCGAAGACCGCGATCCCGAGGCCGGCGAGCACGAGGGCGACGGAGTAGGGGAGCGCGACCCTGCGCGCGATGAGCGCCACGACCGTCGCCACCAGGACGAGCACGATGAACAGCTCGACCGTCAGCAGCGCCGTGACCTCCTCCATGGGGCGAATGTAGCGCCCGCCGCCGCGGCCGGTACCCTGTGCCCGTCACGTGGAGGAATCGGATGGACCTGGGACTGGATGGCCGGCGGGCGCTGGTCGGCGGCGGCGGATCGGGGATCGGCGCGGGGATCGCGGGCGTGCTCGCCGAGGAGGGCGCGCGGGTCGCGCTCATCGGCCGGACCGATGACCGTGTGCGGGGCGCCGCGGAGCGTCTCGGCGGGGTGCCCGTCGTCGCCGACCTCTCGCTGCGCGACGGCGCGGCGAGCGCAGTGGACCAGGCGGTCGCGGGCCTGGGTGGGCTGGACCTCCTCGTCGCCAACACCGGCGGCCCGCCCGGCGGCACGTTCGACGTCCTGGACGCGGCCGCGTGGCAGACCGCAATCGACGGGACCCTCCAGGCCGTCCTGCGCCTCATCCGGGCGGCGCTCCCGCTCCTTCGCGCCGGGCGGGACCCGGCGATCCTGATCGTGCTGTCGTCCTCGGTCCGGGAGCCGATCCCCGGCCTCACGACCTCCAACGTCCTCCGCCCGGGCCTGGCAGGCCTGATCAAGTCGCTCCAGGTGGAGCTCGCGCCGGTCCGGATCAACGGCCTGGCGCCGGGCCGCATCGCCACCGACCGGATCGCGTGGCTGGACGGCAGGCGGGCCGAGGCCGAGGGCATGACCGTCGAGGAGGTCGAGGCGCGGTCGAAGGCGGGGATCCCGCTCGGGCGCTACGGGGAGCCCGCGGAGATCGGCCGGGTCGGGGCGTTCCTGCTCTCGCCGGCCGCCTCGTTCGTCACCGGCGCGATCGTGCCGGTGGACGGGGGGATGATCACCGCCCTGCCGTGAGGCCACCCGGGCGGCGTCGTGGCGAGCGCGCGGTAGTTGGCGGTGGTGTGAAGCCCGGACACCGGGATCGGGGTTCCGCGGTATCCGGGCAGGGAGTTGCGGATGACCGGGCCGGCGCCCGCAAGGCGGCCGGCCCGGTCTTCAGGTCAGGGGTTCGTGGTGATCGGGAAGGCGCTGGCGTTCGTCCAGCCGGACGAGACGATCGCGCCGTTGTTGGCCCGGATGCGGAAGTAGTACGGCGTGTTGGCCGCGAGGCCGGACACGGTCAGCGTGGTGGCGTTCGCCGCCACGTTCGTCGACGTCACGCCGGTGGCGAAGTCCGCGACGAGCGAGCGCTGGATGGTGTAGCCGGTCACGTTGGGCGTGACCGCCGGCCACGCCAGGATGACGCGCCGCTGGCTGCCCTGGTTCGCGCCGTTGGCCGCCGTGAGGCTGGCCGGTGCCGCGGGCTGCACCGGGACGAGCACCGAGGCGGTGTTCGAGTAGCCGGAGTTGCCGAGCGGCGTGATGTCGGCCACCCGGTAGGTGTAGGTCGTGCCGTAGGTCACGGTCGTGTCCACGAACGTGACTCCGCCGGTCCCGGCGCGGGCCGGGGCCGTAGCGATCTGGGTGAACGTGACCCCGTCGGTCGAGCGCTCGATGGCGAACCCCGTCTCGATCGCGAGGTTGTCCACGAACGCGAGGCTGACCTGGGGACCGGCTGCACCGGCCTGCAGGGTCGTGGTGAGGTTCGACGGAGCGCGGAGCGCCGCGATCGGCGCGGACGCCGCGTCGGCGTTGACCTGCGGGTAGGCGCCGCCGTAGCCGACGGTGTTCCGGGCGACGACCCGGTAGCTGTACGTGGTGTTGTTCCAGCGGAACGACGTGTCCACGTACGAATACGTGCCACCGACGGTGTTGGGCACGCCGAGCGGGACGG